>NZ_BBZB01000001.1:3900000-4070934 GCF_001269985.1 Pseudoalteromonas sp. '520P1 No. 423'
TTATAAGGACCTGTGCGCTTAGGGTTTGAGTGCGCATATAAACCTATCACTGGCGTATTCACAGTAACAGCCATATGTGCAGGGCCAGTATCTGGTGCCAGCACTAAATCAGCTTGTTTTAAAATACATAACAATTGTTTTAAGTTGGTTTTGCCCACTAAATTTAATATGTCAAAATCACAATGACTTTGAATATCACTGGCAAGCGCTTTTTCCATATCAACAGGGCCACCCGTTAGTACAACTTTAAAACCTTTTTTATACGCATGTTGTGCCAAAGCAGCGTATCGTTCAGGCAACCAGTTTCTTTCTTTTTTACTGGCAGCAGCTGATATCACAAATATTTTTTTATTTAGCGAGTCAAAATCTCCTAATGTTTTATTAGCAAAAGCTAAATCATTCTCACTATATGGCATTTGCCAACTCGGTTCATAATGCGGCACGCCAATCGCTTTAGTAAAGCCTTGAAAACCATCTAAAACATGAGGCTCCGATTGTGCCTCAATGCGTTTATTGGTAAAAATAGCATGGCCCTCTTTACATCTAGACCAATCAAAACCCATTTTTACTTTTGCAGGAATATAAGCCGCTGCAATATTAGCTCTTAGTGCCACTTGCATATGTAATAAAACATCAAACTTTTTGCCTTTAAATTCAGATTTCAGCTTTTTATAAGCGACTTTACCTTGCTTCTTATCAAAAATAACAAATTTAATACCAGGTAAATCAGCTAATAACATCGCTTCGATTTTACCTAAAACCCAAGTAATTTGTGCTTTTGGATTATGTCGCTGAATTGCTTGAACAGCCGAAACTGCATGACATACATCGCCAATAGCAGATAACCTAAGAATACATATATCTTGATACTGATTGGTTTGAACCACAATTCACCTTTAAATTAAGAGCACAGCAAAAATACGAATACTGAGATTTTAAATGACTTAATGCAACAAACCAAGTTTCCATCTACCTACAACAGCGGTAAACTAGTAATATCTTGCATTGCATACCCTTTTAAATGAATACCCAAATACAAAAAAACAACAATCAGTATTTACTCAGCTGGCAATTTAACACAAGTGATTTATCAAATGACTGGTTCAGATCTGAGTACTGGCATGAACAAGATAAAATTTATGCTCAAAAAAAAGGACGAGCAAGTGTTTGGTTTTTTTACCACAACAATATTAAAGGTGTATTACGCCATTATTGGCGTGGGGGTTTAATTGGCAAACTTTTACAAGATCAGTATTTCTATTTAGGTTTAGAAAAAACGCGTGTTTTTCAAGAGTTTGAATTGTTAACTCAACTTAAACAAAAAGGTTTAAATGTGCCAGAACCTATTGCAGCTCAAGTTACTAAAAACGGATTGGTTTACCGTGGTGATATTATTACTTCAGCAATAAGTGGTGCACAAAGTGTACTTGATATATTAAAACAACGAGAACTAACAAAACACGAAAACACACAGGTTGCACAGTGCATTGCTACATTTCATCAATCAGGTGTATATCATGCAGATCTGAATATCAATAATATTTTATTTGATGATCAAGGAGAGGTTTTTTTAATTGATTTTGATAGAGGTGAATTAAGAGAGCCTAAACTTAGCTGGCAGAAAAGTAATATCTCACGATTACAACGCTCTTTTGAAAAAGAGAAAAGTAGAAATAAGCATTTTTATTGGCAAGATAAAGATTGGATGGAATTACACAAAATATATAAAAAATGCATGGCTTAATTTTGTTAAATTATACCATGCACCTTATCACTCAGCTTTAAATAGTTATTAAATTAAAACTTTTGAATTTTTTTAATCACATTTGAAGTTGAGCAGCCATTTAAAAACTCAAGTACTTCAACTTTGCCGCCATTCGCTAAAACAAAGTCTGCACCCGCTATTTGATCAACGGTATAATCGCCACCTTTAATCAAAATATCAGGTTTAACCTGCTCTATAAGCTTAGCTGGTGTATCGTTATTTTCTAATTTACCAAACGGGATCACCCAATCAACAGAGCCGAGAGCTGAAATCACCATAGCACGTTCTTCTAATGGGTTAATCGGACGCTCAGGACCTTTTAATCTAGCAATTGATTCATCATTATTTAAACCCACTACTAAACGGTCGCCTTTGGCTTTAGCTTGCGCTAAATAACGCACATGACCCGCATGTAAAATATCAAAACAACCATTTGTGAAAACAATCGTTTCACCATTTTGACGTGCAAATTCAATATGCTGTAAAACATCATCAAATGGCGCTTGGTAATGCTCGCCAGTTTCTACTAGATACTGACTTAACTTATGGCCTAACTCTTCAGGAGAAACAGTGCCAGCACCTAATTTACCCACAACAATTCCCGCAGCTAAATTAGCAACTTCAACTGAATTTTTTGCGGGCATACCTGCAGCTAGCATCACTGATAAAGTTGCGATTACTGTATCGCCTGCACCTGTTACATCTGATACTTCGAGAACTTGTGCAGCAAAGTCATGTTTTTCATCTTTTGTAATTAAAGACATGCCCTGCTCTGAACGTGTAAGCAACATAGCGCCAATTTTCGCAGTCTTAATGATTTCACGGGCAGAATCAGCAATGATCTCTTCTGAACCAACTTGACCACCAGCAGCTGAGTATTCTGTTAAGTTAGGTGTTATAAAATCTGCACCCGCGTATTGGCTTAAATCTTTAGATTTAGGATCAACTAAAACTGTTTTACCAGCATTTTTAGCAACCGTTATCATTTCTTTAATTAAACTCAATGAACCTTTGTTGTAATCTGAAAATACGACGAAATCATATTCATTGATTATATTATTAAGTTTATCTAATAATAATTGGCTATGTTGTTGAGTGAAATTATCTTCTAAATCAAGTCTAACAACTTGTTGGTGACGACTGATAATACGCATTTTAGCTATTGTTGGGTGATCTTTTTGAACAACTAATTGTGACGCTATATTTTCATCAGTTAATAAGCTATTTAAAGTACGACCATATTCATCATCACCAATAATACCCAATAAACTCACTTGACCATCTAAGTGCGCAATATTTTTAGCTACGTTTGCAGCACCGCCGGCTTTATCTTCAAGTTTATTCACTTTTACAACAGGTACTGGCGCTTCAGGAGAAATTCGCCCAGTATCGCCATACCAGTATCGATCTACCATCACATCACCAACAACTAATACCTTAGCCTGTGATAAATTCTTTAAAAATGATAAATCCATTAAGTTTTACTCTCTGTTATTTCATCACAAATCAAATCAAGTGCTTCACATAACCAATGACCTATAAACATATGTGCTTCTTGAATTCTTGCAGTTTCATCATTTTCAATAATAATTGGTAATTTTGCGATGTTTTTAACTTCACCACCATCACGGCCTGTCAAAGCAACTGTATATGCACCAATGCTATTTGCCGCAGCAAGCGCTAAGTTAATATTTTTGCTTGTGCCTGACGTTGTCAGGCCTATCACCAAATCATCAGATCTGCATAAACCTAAAATTTGACGCTCAAATACAGAGTCAAAATGGTAGTCATTAGAGTGCGCTGTTAAAATTGAGGTATCTGTTGTTAAAGCGATTGAGGCTAGAGGCGCGCGTTCTTTTTTATAACGCACCATAAACTCTGCTGCTAAATGTTGTGAATCTGCCGCACTACCACCATTACCGAACCAAATGACCTTACCGCCATTTGTTAGTGTTTTTTTGCATTGTGCTAAAAGCGCTAATGCTTGCTCTTGATAAGCCTCCATAGTGTCGAATGCTTTACGATGTCGTTCTAAGCTTTTTAAGTAGCTATTCGAAACACAATTTTGAGAGCTCATAGGAGTATCCTTTATTTTTTCATAATGAAACCATTATATTTGATGCTTATTATCCATAATTTTCAATTATATTTCGAGTAACTAGCAATAATTAATTGAAAAGGAGATAAAAACCAACTCAAACTAGGATTTTTTTCCCTATCAATGATATCTTTACACTTTAAATTAAACTCTGAATTACAAAGGTTACAATTCACTTGTCCCAGCTCATTTCCAAAGCACAATTAAAGCAAGCTAAGCGTATTTTATATATGACACATTTAGCTATCGGGGACTTTGTATATCAAGGCGCTTTTTTAAAAGCATTTAAAGAACAAAATCCACATGTTGAATTAGATATTTGGATTGATGATAATAGGGCTAAACCAAAAGCTTGGCACGCAGATAGAAATAAAACTTTATGCCAATGGCTAAATTCTGAAAGTTACATCAATCAAATTTACCCTATCGTTAAAACACAAAATGAACGAATTGAGTTTATAAAAAAAGCACAGATACAAAATTATGACGTGATATTTTTTATAGCAACGACACGCTCAGAAAGTTACGCCCAAATTGCCAGAGAAATATCTAAAGAAGCGTTCATAACCGGCATAAAAAGCGCACCATTAAAAAGCCCATTTAAAAGTTGGTGGTACTTTAAAGCCCTTAATAATTTTTATTTTGAAAATTCAGAACAGCAAACAAATCATAATCATATTACAGACCTTTACCAAACACGTTTTCAAAAACTGATTGGCTTAGACGTTGCTGAAAATAAAAGAGCATTAAAGATAATTCCGGAAAAGAAATATTTACTTTCAGCGCAATATACGCTTAGTAAACTTAAAAGTGAATATAATTTAGTTGATACACAAACTGTTTTTATAAATCACTTATCAACTACCCATAAGCGTGACTATCAATGGGCTCAAGTAAAAGAGTTACTCACTAAATTATCTACCTTAAATAATAAATTAAGTTTTATAATCAATAGCCCACCTTCACAACTTGAAAATATTGACAAGCTAATAAATGATGATGCACAACTAAGTAAACTGCCAATTAAAACATTTAGTGCAACAGGTCATTTTTATGAATTACCAGCTATGATCAAATGCTGTGATTATGTCATTTCAGTTGAAACAGCCATCATGCATTTAGCAGCAAGTGTTGGTACACCTCAAATAGCATTAATACGAGAATCCGCTCGCCACTGGCGTCCTTTAGGTAAAGGTACTGTTTTATTTGGTAAGGGCAGAGTTGATATGATTAGTCCAAATCAAATTATTGATTCATTTGAAGACTTGGCCCAGAAAGAAATTTTAACTGAGCCAAGTATATAAAGTAAAATACTACCAAAAATAAGAAACAGATAAGTAACTATACTTTTCATCATAGACATCTTTACCGTAAGTAAACTGAGTTTCTACTCTTTTACCTTGCCAATCACGGCTATTTAAAACTTGAATTTCCATGCCTTTAACATACTTGTCAACATCTTCACTTTCATTATTAATCACAACCAATTTTGTTTGCCACAATGATTGTGTATCAGAAAAATAATCAATACTTAGTGCGTGAACTTGTGCTGGGACACCATCACCATCATCTCTTTGATCAGCAGCAAAGTGACCATATACATTGCCATTATTTGTATTACCAAATTTATACAAATGATTGGTATACCACTTAGTTTTCCAATCATTAAATTCATAGCGTAAAGCTATATTATTTGTCAATTTTGGTAAATGCACACCTACAGAATACACTTGATTACCAAAACTATAATTACTGCCACCTTGGGTATCTTCACCACCATATTCAAAATAAAGCTCAGCAGGCATGCCCCAGTTAAAAGCAAATAAACTTGTGACAGAGGCTAATTGGTCGCCAAGTTCATCATCTTTACCTAAGTCTTCACTATTATTATCATTGCTAGCGGGATCAAAGTAAGCCTTCATCACATCACTAAAACTAACTTCTCTGGGCCCGCCACCAAATTGCATCAAACGGTTAAAACCTAATTTCCAACCATCCATTGGCTCTATACTGATATGCGTACCAGCTAGCCTTGGGCGACCATCATGCCATTCATCTTGATAAAGAATGCCATCTTCCACTTTTTCTAATTGTGAGTAATACAATTCGAAATCAAAATTCCACCAATTTTTTAAAGGCTCAGCAAAACTTAACGATACTGAAGGTGATGTTTCCGCATTGGTTGAAATTAATTGCGATGACATTTTAAAAGGTGAAAACCAATGTTCTTTATAACCCATATCTAACTGTAAATTATCACCGGCAATACTAAAAAATGTATTGTAGTTAACTATTTCACTACTATTTATTCGATAATCTAAACCGACTTGTAATAAAGTTGAGTCACTTGGGCGCCAAATGCCTTCAAAAAAACCTTGCCCCCACTCATCAGAAGTTAAACCTCTTTGATTGGCTACAGACATGTCTTTGTCATTACTTAGCGTAAACTTTATACCTGTACGGCTTATATCATCACTACCACGGTATCGCTTTAATTTAATGCGTACTGAGTCATACAATCGATTATCTATTCTTTTTAACTGCCTTAAAGCAATATCAATTTCACGTAATGCATAAGGTTTACTCATAGGTGAGCCCGTCGTTAAAGCAAACAAACGGTCAATTTGTTGCTCTAATTGCGCATCCATTGCAATCGGCAAATATGCTGTTGGTTTTGCTTGAGTACCAAAAGTACACAAAGCAAAAACTAAAGAAGATAAGGTTTTTAATTTCATAGTATTGATTAATTTTTAGTAAAGAAAATCGGCGCGTAAATAGTAACAGATCTTAAAAAGGCTTAATACAAAGCAGCTGTGTAAAAATGTAAGTAAAAGTGGTTTTGATATATACAAGTTCGCGCTAAAATAGCTTTTCTCTATAAGCCTTTTATTTAAGATTTCATTTATGGCACGTTTTTTTTATTCTATTATCTTATATTTATTAAGCCCGCTTATTATACTTCACTTATGGCTCAGAGGTAAAAAATCACCGGATTATCGTAAGCGTTGGCACGAAAGGTTTGGTTTTGTTAAATCACACAGTATAAAAAAACATGCAATTGTATTTCATTGTGCTTCTGTTGGTGAGGTTGTTGCTGCCACACCTTTAATAAAAAAACTACAATTAACGCACCCGACTAACCCAATTGTGATTACCTGCAATACACCAACAGGCACGGAGCAAATTAAACGCAGTTTTTTAGATACTGTCGAACATGTGTATTTACCATTAGATTTTCCTGGCGCGGTTAACCGTTTCATAAAAGCCCTGCAACCAAAAATAATTTGCATATTAGAGACTGAACTTTGGCCTAATTTAATTACGATTAGTAAAAAAAATAATATCCCCGTACTTTTGCTTAATGCTCGCTTATCTGAAAAATCTCTAGCGGGTTATAAAAAAGTAGCACCATTGAGTAAATCAATTATGCAAGGCATTACACGATTAGCTGCCCATGATGAAGCTGATGCATCTCGTTTCATTAAGTTAGGATTAGATAGAGATAAAGTGATTACCACAGGTTCAATCAAATTTGATATTACAATAAACAAAAATACATTAGATCAAGTATCAAACATCAAACAAAAACTAATCGATAAACAACCTATTTGGATTGCAGGTTCAACTCATCCAGGAGAGGATGAACTATTGCTAAACACACATCAGAATTTATTAAAGTCCCACCCAGATGCATTATTAATTTTAGTACCCAGACATCCTGAACAATTTGATAAAGTAGCTACTTTAATTACAGATGCCAAATTAACATTTGAACGTAAATCATCATTATCAAATCAAAGTCGTGCTCAAGTATTACTTGGGGATACGATGGGTGAACTGAGTATTTTATATGGTGCAGCGCAATGCGCCTTCATTGGGGGGAGTTTAATAGAGCGCGGCGGACACAACCCTCTTGAGGCTTCAGCATATGGCATCCCTGTTATAACCGGACCACATATATTTAATTTTTTACATGTTTATCCAGAGCTAATTGAAGCAAAAGGGTGTTTAAAGGTTAATTCTAGTGAGCAAATACTCTCTAAACTACTGCAAATATTCAATGATGAATCTTATCGCAACAATATAGGGCAGCAAGGTGCATTATTCGTTGACAAAAACCAAGGCGCGATCAAAAAAACCATTAATATTATCGTAAAAAATTTGAACTAATTACTGAGAAAAGATATGCCACAAAGTAGTAACGCTACGACAGAAATGAAATCTTGGGTTGCCAATGTCATTGTTAAATACAACTTTTGTCCATTTGCACGTAAAGAAGTAGAAAACAACAGTATTCATTATCATGTATGCGATACTTTAAATATTGAAGATGCTGTATTAGAAATGATAGAGCAATGTATTCACCTTAACCAAAATCCAAATATTGAAACTACGTTATTAATACTAGAAAAAGGATTTAAAGATTTTGACGCGTTTTTAGATTTGGTTGATTTAGCCAATGCCATGTTAGTCGCACAAGGTTTTGAAGGCCAATATCAGCTTGCCAACTTTCATCCTGACTATGTATTTGCGGATTCGGATGAATCTGATGCGGCTAACTACACCAATAGAGCCCCCTTTCCCACTCTACATATAATCAGAGAAGCAAGCATGGCACAAGCATTAGAAAGCTATGATGACCCAGACTCGATACCTGAAAATAATATTCAACTAGCCCGTAGAAAAGGTATTGATTTTTGGCAACAACTATTAGAAAACTGTCATAAAAATAGATAGCTAAAATAGCTCTACTCAAATTTTAGTAGAGCTATTTCTGATTCTAATTAATATTATTCAGAATCAAGGATCATTGCACGGTATTTATTTTGCAGAGCTGCAATTTTATCACGACCATTATCTGTACTATAGGGCTTAAATAAAAACAGTACTTTTAAAACACCAGTATAAATATCAGATAAAACCAGCTTACCTTCAGGTCTTTGTGTTTCTACATATGGCGTCCAAAAACTAACTGTTAATTTAACCATATGTGCTAAATCAATAATATCTTCATCATCTATATCAATGATATTAAAATGTTTTAATCCAGTAATAACACTTTGTGCTTGCAGCAATAACTTATCTTGTAAAGCAAGATAATTTACTTTTAATGTTTCATCACGAGATAAAATATCAGCTAAATTATCGTAAAAGAAATGATACTGCCACATCAATTCAAAAATTGAATCTAGGTAATTAACCATTTGTGAAACAACATCTTCATTTTCATTCACAATTGGAAAATTAGTTTCTAAATGTTCGCGATATAATGCAAAAATATGCTGTAATATATCTTCTTTATTTTTAAAGTGATAATACAAATTACCTGGGCTGATCCCCAATTCTGCAGCAATATGATTTGTACTAATTGCACGTTCACCATGTTCATTAAACAAAGCGATACTTGTTTGTATTATTTTATTTTTAGTACTCATTCAGCTTTCCAGACATCCATTTATAACAAAAGTATATAACAAAACAGGTGCTCCTTTAAAGGCTGATATTCATGATAATTACTGATAAACTATCAAACAATTAACAATGTACTCAGCTTAAAGAGTTTACAAGATATTTTCATAAGGTTATTTAAAGCGACATGAAAGTTAAAGCTATCTACCCAGGCACCTTTGATCCAATTACCAATGGGCATACGGATTTGGTTGAACGCGCTGCAAAAATGTTTGATAAAGTCATTGTTGCTATCGCCTTTAATCCAAATAAAAAACCTTTTTTTGAATTGGATCATCGCGTGCAACTAACAAAAGATATTTTATCTCATTTAGATAATGTTGAAGTTATTGGTTTTTCAGGTCTATTAGCTGACCTAGCTGTAGAGCAAGATGCAAATATTTTAGTTCGCGGGTTACGTGCAGTATCTGACTTTGAATATGAATTTCAGCTAGCAAATATGAATCGCAGATTAAACCCAGATCTTGAAAGTGTATTTTTAACACCCTCTGAAGAAAACTCATTTATTTCATCAACACTTGTAAAAGAAGTTGCCATTCATAAAGGAGATGTTTCTCAATTTGTTCATCCTCTTGTTGCACAAGCTTTACAGGAAAAGTTACAAGGATGAAATTTACAAAGCTAAGCCTAATAATATTAGGCACTTTAGGTTTAAATCAGGCTGTTAAAGCAGAACCTTGGATTGGCACTGATGATGTATATCTTAGAAATGCGATTGAGTTATTGGTAAGCCAGGGCTTAATTAATCGACCAGTGAATACCTACCCTTTAATGTGGCAAGGTATCGCTCAAGATATCAATAAATTAAATATCGCTGAAGTCCCTAACAATGCTTTATTTGCTTATACCCATATTCAATATGCTTTAAAATTTGCAAAAAAACAGGCGCTTTCTGGTATAAAAATAAAAATGAATAGCGAGCCAAATACATTACAAAGCTTTGGCGAACGTTACCAAGAAGAGTCAGCTATTCAAGGCTATAGCATTTTAATGGGTGATAATGTTACCGCAAAAGTAAGCGTGCAATATGCTACTGATGCCAATAACAATAAAAAGTTAAGTTACGATGATAGCTACTTAGCTATATTACTGGGTAACTGGAGTATCAGTGCTGAACAAGTAACTCATTGGTGGGGCCCAGCCAATGATAACGCCCTATTATTATCAAATAACGCAACGCCTATGCCTGGGATCAGAGTCTCACGATTAAATACTGATTATTATGGACCAAGTTGGTTATCATTCATTGGTCCTTGGAATATAACTACTTTAATCTCACAACAAAAACAGCCTAAAACTTTAGATAAGCCCAAAACTGAAAACCATTTTTACGGTATGCGATTTAGTTCAATGCCTTTAAAAGGGTTAGAAGTAGCATTGAGTCAAACCGCACAGTTTAATGGCTCAGATATGGATGATTTATCTAATATCTTATTAGGCCATAATAAAATTGATGAACATACAGGTATAAATGAATACAACCAATTAACTTCAATTGACTTCAAATATAGCCGTGCAGCACTAGGCCAAAGCTTTGCTTTTTATGGCGAATTAGCCGGTAATAAAAAAAGTAGTCTGCTACCTGAAGATAAAATGTTTACAGCTGGTCTTGAAGCATATTTAGGTTTAAATAATAAAGTTATTAAAACTTACTTAGAATACTCAGATACAGTTTCTACTTGTACACAAAAAGACGAAATTAATAATGACTCGTCATTACATTGTAGTTATGAACATTTAAATTTCGATACTGGATACCAACATTACAATCAAAATATTGGTGCCAGCATTGGTATGCAAGCTAAGAGTTATACCTTAGGTATTAACGCCCATAAAACAAGTGGTACAGCGGCTTTTGCTAAGTTACGTCATATAAAACAAACATCTCAACCAACCAATGCAAAACAAGAAGAGTCTACTCGTATACAACTAGATTTAGGATATCAACAAGGTTTGTTTAATGGATTATTAAAAGTATCAGGCTCTGTATTTAAGTTAGATGAAGAAGTTGCAGATAATCAAGATACTAAAACATCCTTTCAGGCAAGTTGGGAATATCGTTTTTAAAATAATCCTCAGCACACCTTCATGAAGAGCACTATCTGGAATTATTAAGTGGGTTAATTGTTAATTAGTCCACTCACATATTGTGTATTTAAAACAATATAAGTACTCATTGTGGTCTAAGGCAAAGCTGTTTTTATGCTCCGCCTAAAAACAACTCTTCAGCATCGTCTTTTATATCTTGATAGTCATCTTCATCAAGATTCAATGCGTCCAATACTTCATCTTAATATAGGGCCAATCAGGTGAAGCAATAAAACGTTTATTTACATGTACTAGGTTTTTTGCCGTTTTTAATGCCGAAAAAGTTAACTGATCAGCACCTTCATCAATTTGTTTTAAATAATCATGATAATCACGATTCGATTCCGCTAATACATTAATATAATCATCATAATTCATCGCCATAGCTGGGATCCCAGCATCATGAAATAAACCTATCATATGTAAGTTTTCAGTTGGTACCTTACTTTTTATTTTTGTCCCTATCAGGGTTGCAGCTGTAGCGATATCTGAAGCCGAGCCCCAAAAGCGCTCTAATGAGATACAACACTTATCTTGCTTAAAAGCTTGCTTGATTAAACACTAGTAACCAAAGTTGTGATGCTATCGAGACCTAAAAACATCACAGCTGGCTTTATATCTGTCACCGTTCTAGCCAAACCATATAATGGTGAATTAATCACTTTCAGCACAGCTGCTGAAGTAGCTATATCATCAGATATTATTTCAGCCACTTGATTAAGCTCTGGAGACTCTAATGCTAATTCATCTTGAAGTTGTTGTAATATTTCTGGTTTAGGCGGTAAATTAAATCCATGAGACAAATCAGAAAGTACCTGAGCATCAATATCTATCATGTAAAATAATCCTTTTTTAAATTTTTCAATAATCTTCAATCACTAAAGTGATATCATGATTCAAAACACGCTGTATATTATTAATTCTTATGAATCAAACTTGTGCTGAATGCCAAGCCTCTTTAAGCTGCCAATCAGATTTAAGCGCCTCTTCATGCTGGTGCATGGAACTGCCAAATATCGTATCTCTTGAAACAAATCAAATTAATACGCAGTGCTTATGTAAAGAGTGCCTCGCTAAGAAAATAAATAAACAAATACACACTCTTTACCATACTAAAAATTTAGACCTATTAATTGAAATAGCCAAACCATATAGAAAAAAAACAAATTTAATTGAACATATTGATTACACTATAGAAAATGGCCTTTATGTATTTAGTGCTTGGCATCATTTAAAGCGAGGGAAGTGTTGTGCTAATGGATGCAGACATTGTCCTTATGACAAACAAGGCAAGATCACGCATAAATAATTTAACAAGTATAATGAGGGGTGGTTAACTCCTCACGCTGACATCAATTCTATTAGTTACTTATCTTTGTTGCAGTACTATTACTCTGAGTCTTTTTTTTCTACTGACTGCTTTTGCACACACAACTTTCGTTCAATCTATTAATTAGGACTATAAATCATCTATGAAGAAATTTATACAGGCCTTATAGATAGTAGCTTTCAAGAGGAATTTCCTAGGTATAAGAACAACCCCTTCCTGAGATTCAGGTTTTTTATCTTGCTCTTTATTTATGAGCCATTAATAACTAATTTATTGTCTGCTTATCCACTTCATCTAATTTAATCATATAGGCATTTCGTCCTATCCCTTTAAACTCTTCATCGGTAAAAATTACAGTATTATTATCAGAAAATGTGACAGCTTCTTTTTGTGTCACTATACCTAAATTAATTTTGTAAGCATCTCCCGAGAAAAAATCATCCCCTGTCCAGTTTTCGAATAACCAAAGCCGCTCAGAATCTAATAATACTAGCTTACTCCGATCTGGGCTCAAAGCTGCTGAGGTGATCCAACATAACTTTTCATGTGTGGTACAAGTATTAAAATTACTGATATAGCGCGCCTGATAATTATCAGCGTGATCGCCAATTTTATATAAATTAGTATCACCATCAAAAGGTTCTGTTCTATTTTTAGAAAATAAATACAGCTGTTTTTTATAAAAAACAAACGCTTCTAAATCAAAGTTTTTTTCAGATTCCTTTGGTGGGTAATTAACTTGTTCTGGATAGGTGAATTTTATAATTTCAGCTTCAGTTGTATTTCCTTTGATATCTATCGGATTTTCTATCTTATAAATAGTTAGCCATTGACGCATATTTTCATTATTGCCAAAATCACCAATAAAAAAATGGCCAAAATCATCTTGAGTCATATCTTCCCAATCTAAATTTTTAGCATTGGTGATAGTAATGGTTTTTTTTATAGAACCATCTTTTTGTATTTGGTGTAATTTCGCCCCATTTCCGCCATCATTTATCGCCCAAAAGTTCTCAGCTTTATCCATTTCAATACCTGAAATTTCTTTTAACTCAGGAGCCAAGGTCACAACTTTTTTACTGTAAAGCTGATAAGTTAAACCGCCTATTAATAAAAACATTAAAATTGAGGCTAAAATAGTTATGCTGATAACTGTTTTTTTTATCATTTAATATCTAACCCTTTACCCAATTCTATTGGTAATTCTGAGCTTGCGCCCCACTCGCTCCAAGAACCATCATAAACAGCTAAGTTTTCATAACCTACAATGTGTGCACCCAGTGCTAAAATGCATGCAGTAACCCCAGAACCACAACTAAAAATAAGTGCATCTACATTCGCCGCCAATCTTTTATGAAACACAGTTTGCAAAGCATCTTTATCAAGCATAAAGCCATTTTTTACAATATCCGAATAAGGCAAACTTCTTGCGTTTGGAATATGACCAGCTCTCATTCCCGCTCTTGGCTCTTCTCCGTCACCTAAAAAGCGCTTTTTTCCTCTTGCATCCAAAACAAGGGAAGATTGGTTATCTAGCTGGGTCAGTACAGCATTTTGATCTACAAAAGTATCAGGATTATAACAAGCTATAAAATCACCTGAATTTTTAACTTTCTGATAAGACTCAGTGATAGGATAACCTTTTGTTAGCCAATCAGGTAAACCGCCATCTAATACAGCAACATTAACCAAACCCATAGCTCTAAACATCCACCATGCTCTCGCACTGCTATATATGCCTTTTTCATCGTAAACAATAATGCAGCTATCATTATTTATGCCAAACTCACGCATCAAACTCTGAAATTTGTCTTCGCTTGGCATCGTATTCGAAATAGGCGAATCTAAATCACATACCTCTTTACTAAAGTCAAAACGTCGTGCACCTTGTATTATTGTTTCTGCTTTATATGCTGCTTTAGATCCAGCTTCCGCCATACTGGCATCAAAAATAATAAGTTGTTTATGATTAATATTGTCATTTAACCAATCAGTTGTAACTAAAGGACCTGATAGCTGCATACTAAAACCTTTTTTATATTTATCTTAACCTTAGTATACAAAAAAAGCCCTTAGGTATAATCCTAAGAGCCTTTAATAGTTATATTTTTTGCCACAAAGTGGCCTTAAATAAAACTACTCAGCAGCTTTATTTAACTATTAAGCCATATTCTTTATCCAATAACTCAATTACTTCAGCACGCGGATCTTCAGGGATCACAATTTCTTTACCTATGATCTTAGATGCGATACCAGTATAAGTATCTGATACATTCATCATAACATCTACAGGTAATTTATAACCTTCAGCTAACTTAAAGCGCTCAACCATACGATCTTTATTTAATAAAACATCGCTATCTGGTACGTTTTTAATGAGTAATTGACGGAAACCTTCTTTTGAATTTTCAACAACTTTACCATCACGGAAAGCTGGACCATCCCATATGCGAGATGAGTCAGGCGTACCTACCTCATCAATATAAATAAGCTTTTCAGTACCATCGATTTCAGATACATAGCCAAACTCAAACTTAGTATCTACAAATACTTGATCTAGTTTAGCGAGTTCATCAGAGATTAACTTAAAGCCTTCAGTTAATAACTTCTCATATTGAGAGACATCATCTAATGATTTGAAATTAAATACATCTAAGTTATTTTCAATGTTTTTACGTGTGATATTAACATCATCAACTTCAGGAATTTCATCAACGCCTATGATAATGCCTTTTGTTGAAGGTGTGATTAACACTTTATCTAATTTCTGATTTGACTCTAAACCTTCAGCTAGCTCATTACCACAAAAATCTCTTACGCCTTTAGCGTAATCACGCCACATGCTACCAGTAATATATTGACGCGCAATTGCTTCAACCATTACAGGTTTAGCTTTACGTACAATCCAAATATATGGATGTGGAATATCAACAATATGATTACCCGCAAGGCCAGCTTTATCAAACATATTAAACCAATGCGCGGCAACGCTATTGAGCGCAATACCTTTACCTGGCACACCATTTAATCCATCTTCACCTTGCCAAATACAATCAAAAGCAGAAATACGATCAGAAATGATCATAATTGCTAAAGGCGTATCTGTAGGAATACCGTAAGATTTCTCTTCGATTAAACGAGCACTATCTTCTGGTGTTAACCAGTATACAGAACGAACTTTACCACTGTGAACATCACCTTGTGTACGAATAGGTAAATCATCATTAACGTCTAAAACTTTATAAGTGCTCATTGTTTCTCCGAAAGGATAACCATCAATTTTAAGCGGCGTATTTTAAGCCAGTATCAATAAAATCACAATCTCTGAGAGCATAACAATGAAGATATTTCACAAATTGTTTACTGAATTTTTTTCACTTAAATATTATATTAATAGTAATTCACAATAAGGCTAACTGATATCTAAAAACTTCATGTTTATAGGCTCAGGGTATAATTACAATATAATGTAAGTTTTGTTAGAATAGCTGCCAAATTTATATGGAGCCTAATTTATGCCAGCTTATGTAGTAGGACACAAAGTACCAGATTCAGATTCAATTGTTGGAGCAATCGCTCTTGCATATTTAAAAAACGCAATTGGTGAAGAAGTAATTCCTTCACGTTTAGGTGAGCTTTCACCTGAAACACAATTCATTTTAGATAAATTTGGTTTTGAAGCACCAGAACTAAAAATGAGCTACGCCGGTGAAAGCCTTTATATTGTAGATCACTCTGATATTGCATTAGCACCAGATGATGTTGCAGAAGCGACGCTTCTTGGCATAGTTGATCACCATAAATTAGGTGACTTAACATCAGATACGCCTCTTGAGTGTTGGATCCGTCCTGTTGGTTGTAGTAACACAGTTATCAAAATGATGTATGATTTCCATAACGTTGAAATTCCTAAAGATATTGCTGGCATGATGATGTGTGCAATCTTAAGTGATACAGTTATTTTTAAATCGCCAACTTGCACTACAGCTGATATCCGTTGTGTTGAAGTACTCGCTGAAATTGCAGGTATTACTGATTACAAAGAATTAGGCATGGAAATGTTTAAAGTAAAATCAGCAGTATTAAATACACCTATGCGTGATTTAGTAATGCGTGATTTTAAAAACTTTAATATGAATGGCACAAAAGTAGGCATTGGCCAATTAGAAGTTATCGACCTTGCTATTTTTGATGAAATGAAACCTGACTTAGAAGCTGATATTGCAAAATTAAAGCAAGAAGAAGGTCAACACACTGTGCTTTTATTATTAACTGACATAATGAAAGAAGGCTCTGAGCTTTTAGTTGTAAGTGATGACTTATCTCAAATCGAATCAGCTTTTGCAGCAACAACTGACAACAGAGTATGGTTAGATGGTGTATTAAGCCGCAAAAAACAAGTAGTTCCACCACTTGAAAAAGTATTCGCTTAATTTTTTACTATCAAGCTAAGCTATAAAAAAGATGTGCATTGCACATCTTTTTTTTGGTTCAAACTTTAATTATCGTAATGGATATTAAGCACCTGGAGCCATAATTGATGTTGCACCAGTTTTAGCTAATTCAGCTAAATCTTTATCAATCCAGAACAATGCTTTACCGTCTTCACCAACAAGTTTAATTTTATCTATAATGCCATTAAATAACTTTTCTTCTTCATGTTGTTCTGCAACATACCATTGTAAAAAGTTAAAAGTAGAATAATCATGAGCAGTAAATGCAACATGCGTTAATTCATTAATACGCTGAGTAATTAAACACTCATGTTCATAAGTTGCCAGGAAAATATCACCCAAAGAGTTAAACTCATGTGGTGGCGCTTCAATTGTGCCTAAGATCGGCATAGCACCCGTTTCACTTACGTAAGTGAATAAGCGATTCATATGTTCCATTTCTTCTAATGCATGTTTACGTAAAAATTCAGCAGCACCTTCAAAGCCTTTATCTTCACACCAAGCACTCATTTGCAGATATAAATTTGAAGAGTAAAACTCTAAATTTATTTGTTCGTTCAATTTTTCAACCATAGCTGGTGCTAACATAAAAATACTCCTAAAAAATTTAAGTCGCTATTGTTCTGTAATTAAAGATAAAAATCAACTTTGATATATGTTTATCCGTTTATACGTCTATATATAACTTTTCTGTACCTTTTATAACAAAAAAAAGTATCTTTTTAATTACATTTATTTTACATTTGTCCCCACTTTGATCGTTTTTCAATCAAAAGTAAATAAAAGACAACAATCCAGGGAAAATAAAAAAATGAATAATAATTTTAATAAAAAACTACTCGCTATGGCTATTCCAGCAATATTAGCGACAGCAAATGTGCATGCAACAGACTTAAATATCAATCAAACCGAGATGAAGTTAAATGGCCAAACTTTTGGTTCTACACAATTCATCATTAAATATAAAAATAATTTAGCAACAATGAGTGAACAATCAATATCAAGTGCACTAAATAATAATAAAAAAGCGCAAAATTTTGTTCAAGGTTTTAAATCCCATAAAGCAGACAAAACACAATATATACGTTCAATGGCAGTGCAAGATCATCATGTTGTTCGCGTAAACAAAAAAATGAATGCAACTGAAACACAAGCTTATATGCAAGAAATGTTAGCTTCTGGTCAGGTCGAATTTATTGAAATAGATCAAATGCTAAAACCGTTTGCAACACCTAATGATCCACAATACAGCAGCCAATGGCACTACTTTGAAAATAATGGTGGATTAAACTTACCTACAGCTTGGGATAGTGCAACTGGATCTGGTGTCACTGTAGCAGTATTAGATACAGGTTATCGTCCACATGTTGATTTAAATGCAAACCTATTACCTGGCTACGATATGATCTCGGATATATCAGTTGCAAATGATGGCGGTGGTAGAGATTCTGATGCAAGGGATACAGGTGATGCCGTAGCAAAAAATGAATGTGGTACCAATGACGCTTCTAATTCAAGTTGGCATGGAACACACGTTGCTGGAACAATAGCAGCCGTGACTAATAATGGTGAAGGTGTTGCAGGCGTTGCATACAATTCTAAAATCGTTCCTGTACGTGTATTAGGAAAATGTGGTGGTTTAACATCTGATATTGCTGACGGTATCATTTGGGCGTCAGGTGGTTCTGTTTCAGGTTTGCCAACTAATACAAATCCAGCAGATGTAATTAACATGAGCTTAGGTGGTAAAGGCGCTTGTAGCTCAACAACACAATCAGCAATTAATACTGCTCGTGCAAACGGTGCAGTAATTGTGATTGCTGCAGGTAACTCAAATGATAACTCAGCAAACTATAATCCAGGTAACTGTTCTGGCATTATAAATGTAGCTGCTACAGGCAGAAATGGTGGTCGTGCCTATTATTCAAATTATGGTAATAATATTGATGTTGCGGCACCAGGTGGCGCGCAAAGCTTTGCCAATGATTCAGAAGGTGTGTTATCGACTCATAATTCAGGTTCAAATGGTCCATCATCTGATAGTTACCATTACAGCCAAGGTACATCTATGGCTGCTCCTCATGTAGCAGGTGTAGCAGCTTTAATTAAGCAAGTAAAACCAAATGCAACACCTGATGAAATTGAAACTATTTTAAAAACAACTACACGTAGCTTCCCTGCAACTTGCTCAAGTTGTGGTACAGGTATTGTTGATGCAGCTGCAGCTGTTGCTGCTGCCGGTGGTGGCACAACGACACCTCCAACAGGTGATAATGTACTTGTCGATGGAGAAGCTAAAACAGGATTATCAGGTACTAAAAGTAGCGAGACTTTCTATACTATTGAAGTACCAAGCGGTGCAACAAATATTAGTTTTGCGATGAGTGGCGGAACTGGTGATGCCGATCTTTATGTACGTGCAGGTTCAAAACCAACATCATCAACTTATGATTGTCGCCCATATGAAGGTGGTAATGCTGAAACTTGTTCAATAGATAATCCTACAGCTGGCACTTATCACGTAATGCTTAAAGGTTATAGTGCATATTCAGGCGTTAGTCTGAAAGCAGATATTACGGGTGGGAGCACTGGAGGAGGTTCTCAAGCTGGCGGCGGTACTGTAAATGATGTTTCTGCAACGGCAGGTAACTGGGCGCATTATACTATTGATGTACCTGCAGGTATGGCTTCATTTACTGTTACTTCATCAGGTGGCTCAGGTGATGCAGATCTATTTGTAAAGTTTGGCAGCCAAGCAACAACTAGTAGTTATGATTGTCGCCCATATAAAAATGGCAATGCGGAAACTTGTACTTTCTCTAACCCTCAAGCTGGTACTTGGCATTTAAGCTTAAATGCCTACAGAACATTTAGTGGTGTTACTTTAGACGCACAATATAAGCCTTAATCAATCATTTTAAGTTTTATATTTAATCAATACGGCTGCTGTTAAAGCAGCCGTACTTTTTATAAATTGTTATAATAATTCTAAAATAGCTTCAGCTTTACTTACTTCAAATTGCTTTTCAGCTTCGATATTTAAATGCGTCACCTGACCATTATCAACTATGATAGCGTAACGCTTTGAACGGATACCACCAAAAACACCTGTTTCTTTATCAAGCCCTAAAGCTTTAGTAAAAGCCGCGTCACCGTCTGCAAGCATAGTGATATGTTCTGCATTTTGGCTATCACCCCAAGCTTTCATAACAAAAGCGTCATTTACAGATAAACAAATTATATTATCTATGCCTTTTGCAAAAAATTTATCTGCCAAAGTAACAAATCCAGGTAAATGAGAAGCCGAACAGGTAGGTGTAAAAGCCCCTGGAACTGCAAATAAAACAACCTTTTTATTTTCAAATAAATCTCTTGTGCAAGGGGTGTCCATGCCTTCATTTGTTAATAAGTTAAATGTCACTTCAGGGAGTAAATCGCCAACTTTTATCATGCTATCAATCCAATATTAATTAATAGTACTTAAACTAACATAAACCTAAGCTATTACGTACACTTTGCATTTGTTGTTGCAAACTTTCATAAACATGCCCAACTAACTTATCTGATTCTCCCACTTGTTGTTTCATTTGTGCCATCGAATGGGAGAAATTTTCAAGTAAACCATGCTGCTCTTGTGCAAATTCTCTTGCTTGCATCGCCACTTGGCTGGCATCTTGCGCGTTTTTAGCCACTTGCTCTGAATTCACTTTTAATTGTTCAGCATTATTTGTTTGCATTTGTGAGTCATCAGATAATGCGGTGATCTGAATTGAAACTTGATCGGAACTTTTAGTTAATAAATCAAGCTGTGCCTTAATATCACCTAAAGAACACTGAGTTTGTTGGGCTAATTTTCTCACTTCATCAGCCACTACCGCAAAACCTCTACCATGCGCGCCCGCTCTTGCTGACTCTATCGCAGCATTTAATGCTAATAAGTTAGTCTGTTCAGCAATAGTTTGAATCACATCGACAACTTTATAAACATCTGCAACACCTTTTAGCAATTCATTTAAACTCGTTAATCCTTGTTCTACCCTTTGTTGCGTTAAAGAGCTAGCATTTAACATAGACTGCGAATAATCCAAGCTTTTATCCATAGCTACAAAAGTGTTTTGTGCATTACCTTCAACTTGTACATTTACAGCACTGACTTGTTCACCAATTTTTTTAATATTTTTTAATAAAAATTCATTTTCATCAACACGAGTTGTTGTTTTATTTGAATGTCCTGTGATGTTTTCTAAGTTATGACTCATCTCTTGCATAAACTCATTTATTACATTGAGCATCTTAGCTTTTGCATCATCTTGTTCGCGCTGCCTTTGAATTAATAAATTAAAATAATTTGCAATTTGTCCAACTTCTGTGTGCTTAGCTGAATTATCAATTGCTTTTAAATCATTGCTTTCAATAAGATCTTTAAATGCATCCCTCAATGAGATCAGTGGATTTAATACTTGCTTTAACTGTGCCCAATAAACAATACCAGCAAGAATAAATAAACAGCCTATACTGATGCAAAATACGACCAATATATTTTTTTGAACATTTCCTTGATGTTCACTTAACTTCACTTCAGCATTAAGCACTACCGCAGTTAAATCAGAGATCTCTTTTCTGAGCTGTGCTACACCTTCTAATCTTTCCTTAGATTGACTGATAGTATTATTTAATTCTTTTGGGTAACGTTTTGGCCAACTAATTAACTCTGACTTAATTTCTTCAGCTAAATCTTCAGGCTCATCATCTGTTAATAAAAACTCATCCTCATCAACTTGTTCAAATATACCTAAGTTTGGGATTTGATTTATCTCGAGTGCAAGCTGATTTAACTGAAGTAAATACTGATTAATTTGATTTTCTTTTTCTTGAGAGTAGATGGATGATAAGGAGGAAGTTAATTGGGATAGCAGCAAAACATGATTTAAGTAGTCACTGCCTTTTACTGTATATTGTGCTGCGAGCCATTCTTGATCTTCTTTCGCTTTTTGTGCGTAATGAATAAGTGAAATTGCAGAGCCTGACATCTGACGAATAGCATTATCCAACAAAGCATTCTCATTACCTGACAACTTACCTAAAGCACGATACTTGCCATCAATACCTACTATGAGTAAATCTAACTTTATATTTAACTGTTCTTTGAGCTCAGTTGGAAGGATTTGTAATTGATTCTTTTTTAACTCTAGTATTAATTGGCTAGATTTATTTAAAGCTAAACTATCACCTGTACTGAGGTAATCTTCAACATTTGCTGAAAGTGATACTAAAATAGTATTTTTAAGCTGATTATAATCATCGTCTTGATTTTTAAGAGTGAGAAAAGCATTACTGGCCCAAAACAAAGTAATCGCCAATATTAAACTTGCACTAGACAGTAAAATAGCTAATAAACGTGTAAAAGAGGAAACTCGCATAATTCATACTCCGCGTATCATTTGCACGCAAGGGTATGACTGTAACATTACAAGATCATGTCACTTACGTGACATAAATATGACAAATAGGAAATAACAACGAAAAATTATGAGGTCATCGCAGCCAAAACATAAACATCAAATCTATTTTTTTTAGTTTCGATTTTCATTGAAGGGGTTTTATCATTTAAGAATGGAGCATAATCAGGCCTTTTTACTACCACTCTTTTAGTTGCTAATGATAAAGCATCTGGCAGTAAGTTATCTGCATCTAAATCAGCACCTACAAGAGATTGAAAAACGCGCATTTCTTTTTTTACTAACGCTGATTTTTCACGATGAGGAAACATAGGATCTAAATAAACCACATCTGGTTTTAAATCTGTTGAAGGTAAAAGATAATGACTACTACCAAATATCATCTGCATATTTTCCTGCATCCAAGAACCAATTTCAGCATCTTGATAAGATCTTTGTAAGCCATCATACAATAAAGCAGCTACAACAGGATGACGTTCAAATAAAGTTACTTTACAGCCTAAAGCAGCTAAAACAAATCCATCTCTACCAAGACCAGCCGTGCCATCTAAAACACTAGGTGTTGCTCCTTTATTTAACCCTATTGCCTTTGCAATTGCTTGCCCTTTACCGCCACCAAACTTTCGGCGGTGGGCTGCAGCACCAGTGACAAAGTCAACTCTAATGGCCCCTAACTTTTTTTCATCTGTTTTGAATAAAGATAAACCAAGTTCATCATAAACTAAAGAATAGTCACTTTTTGAATCGAACCATTCATCTAACTTAAATTGCTCTTCTAAAAAAGTGATATATTGCTGTTTTTCGGTTAAATTGCTTTGAATAATCAAGTGGAAATCCCATTACAGATGAGC
This sequence comes from Pseudoalteromonas sp. '520P1 No. 423', assembly GCF_001269985.1. NCBI lineage: Bacteria > Pseudomonadati > Pseudomonadota > Gammaproteobacteria > Alteromonadales > Pseudoalteromonadaceae > Pseudoalteromonas > Pseudoalteromonas sp. '520P1 No. 423'. The sequence continues at coordinate 3,923,515 of NZ_BBZB01000001.1, forward strand.
CAAGAATTATACCAATTTGATTTTATTCAAACAACATCGATTTAATCGACATTAAATGAGTACTAAATTTAAAACAGTTCAATATCTGTTTGTGAGGTTACTTCATTAGTTAAACGCTCTAATAAAGAGGCTCTTTGCTCCATAATATGCGCCATATAACGTATCACATCATCAAATGCGGTTCTGAACCCTTCATTGATATCTAACTTTTACTCTAACTATTTAACAGTATGTTCAACTGAATTTAATACATATTCCTCTTGGTCAGTTTATAAGCCTAAATTAGGAATTGCATTCACAAACTGCCCATATCACCAGAGTCCGTCATCGCAATTTCAGCTGTAGTTTGCGCTTGTTCAACATCTACTTTTAACTAATCACAGTTTTTTCTGTATTTATATAAAACATCTATATGGGCTTGTAATTCTTCAACTTAAAAAGGTTTAACAATATAATCATTACCACCTGAGTTATAACCAAGCACACGCTCGGTTAAAGCGCCTTTTCCAGATAAGAACATCACTGGAATATCAGCCGTTGATGAATCTTTTTTTAATAATTCACATACTTCATAACCATTCATACCTAGCATTTCTGCATCTAACAATATAATGTCAGGGTTATTCTTTACTGCACTTCGGAGCCCTTCCTCACCATTACTTGCATGTATCACTCTACAAAAGTATTTAAGTGTTTCTTCAACTAGACGGTGAATAAATTTATCGTCATCAATTGCCAATATCATCTTTGACATACAACAATTACCCTTGTTGCAACGCATACCATTTTTAAAATAAGTATAAAAAGCATAGTTGCCTTTGATTAAATTGCTAATTAATTCAATTAAATATCATTGAATTAATTATATTTCAGGCAGAAAAAAAGCACCTTAGGTGCTTTTTATATAATGCATATATTGCTATTTACGTACGAATACCACTATGTCTTAGTAGTGCATCAACTTTAGGCTCTCGCCCTCTGAATGCTTTAAATAACTCCATAGGTTCTTTTGAACCACCCATTTCTAGGATATTTTCCATAAATGATTTACCCGTTTGCGCATTAAACACACCTTCATCTTCAAAGCGCGAAAATGCATCCGCTGATAATACTTCAGCCCATTTATAAGAATAATAACCAGCGCTATATCCACCAGCAAAAATATGACTAAAACCATGTTGGAAACGATTAAATTCTGGCGCTTTTATAACTGAGGTTTCAGTACGCACTTTATTTAATATAGTTTGGATTTGGCATTCTTTTTCAGCGTCATAATCAGCATGAATATGAAAATCAAATAAGGAAAACTCAATTTGGCGTAACATCACCATAGCTGACTGAAAGTTTTTAGCAGCTAAAAGTTTATCTAATAAGTCTTTTGGCAGTGGCGCGTTTGTTTCATAATGACCTGAAATGAAAGCTAACGCCTCTTCTTCATAACACCAGTTTTCTAAAAACTGACTTGGTAGCTCTACGGCATCCCAAGCAACACCATTTATACCTGCAACAGAGCCGGCTTCAACTTGGGTAAGCATATGATGAATACCATGACCAAACTCATGGAACAAAGTTGTTACTTCGTTATGAGTAAATAAAGCCGGTTTATCGCCCACTGGACGATTAAAGTTACATACTAAATAAGCAACCGGTAATTGAACCGAACCATCAAGCTTAGGTTTACGACCAATACAGTCGTCCATCCAAGCACCACCTCGTTTATGCTCGCGAGCATAAAGGTCTAAATAAAATGATCCGCGTTTTTTGCCTTTTACATCAAAGATTTCAAAGAAACGCACATCTTTATGCCAAGTATCTATGCCTTCTACTTCTTTAACATCAATTGAGAATAAACGTTTTACAGTTGCAAACAACCCAGATAAAACACGGTTTTCAGGGAAATATGGGCGTAAAACTTCATCTGATATAGCGTACTTCTCTTGTTTAAGCTTTTCAGCATAATAAGATAAATCCCACGCATTAAGTTTATCTATGCCATGTTTATCTTTTGCAAACGCTTCAAGCTCAGCTAATTCTTCCCGTGCTTGGCCTTTTGAGTGTTTAGCTAAATCATGTAAGAAGCTAAAAACCTGATCTGTTGATTCAGCCATTTTTGTTGCCAATGAGTGTTCAGCAAAATTATTAAAATCAAGTAACTGTGCTATTTCATGGCGTAAAGCGAGTTCTTCAGCCATCACTTCTGAATTATCAAACTTACCTTGTCCTGGACCTTGATCTGACGCTCGGGTAGCAAATGCAGTGTAAGTTTCTTTACGTAACGCTTGATCATCTGCATAAGTCATAACAGGTAAGTAAGATGGGAAGTCTAAAGTAAATAACCAGCCCTCTAACTCTTTACTTTGTGCTGTTTGCTCTGCAAGTGCGATAGCTGACTCTGGTAAACCGGCTAATAATGCTTTATCAGTAATATGTTTTTGCCAAGCACGAGTGGCATCCATTACATTATTACCAAATTTTGCAGCTAGCTCAGATAGTTTTGTGCTTATTTCAGCATAGCGAACTTGTTTATCTTCACTCAGAGAAATACCCGATAATTTAAAATCACGCAAGGTATTTGTGATTACTTTTTGTTGCGCTATCGATAACGAATTAAAGTCTTCTGAATCTTTAATGGCCTGATACGCTTTATATAAACCTTGATGCTGACCAACATAAGTAGAGTATTCCGAAATAAGCGGTAAACACTCATCATATGCAGCTCTAAGCTCTTCTGAGTTAACAACAGAGTGCATATGAGATACAGGCGACCATAAACGAGATAACTGATCATCAACCGCTTCAAGTGGTGCTATAAAGTTGTTCCAGGTATAAGTGCTATTTTCTAATACTTCATCAATTTTTTTTCTGCAAGCTTCAATGCCTTGCTTTAATGCAGGCACGATATGTTCAGGTTTAATTTCTGAAAACGGTGGAAGTCCTTCAAGACCGATTAGCGGATTATTTGTCATATTATTTCTTTCAATTCACTGTGATTATAAAAATAGATTGGGGCAATCGAAATAAATTACAAGCTATTAGGTTGAAAGATAATCCATAATAACCATATCTTATATATTGAAACTGCGTAATTTACACTGAGCGCTTAAAAAATATTACTTTCGATTAAGGAATTAACATGGCACAACATTTTGACTATATCGCAATTGGCGGTGGTAGCGGCGGTATCGCATCAGCAAATCGTGCTGCAATGCGAGGTGCTAAAGTTGCACTTATTGAAGCTGAACATATGGGTGGAACCTGTGTAAATGTTGGTTGTGTGCCTAAAAAAGTAATGTGGCATGGCTCTCAAGTAAGAGATGCGATTGAGCTCTATGCACCTGATTATGGCTTTGATGTCGAAATAAAAGATTTTAACTGGTCTAAATTAGTTGAAAGTAGGGAAGCTTACATAGGTCGTATTCATAAAGGTTATGATAAATATCTAGCGAGTAATGGCGTAACTGTGATCAAAGGTTTTGCTAAATTTGTTGATAACAAAACAGTAGAAGTAAATGGTGAACTCTACACTGCAGATCACATTTTAATTGCTGTTGGCGGTCGCCCTAGCATTCCAAATATTCCAGGTGCTGAGTTAGGCATAGATTCAAATGGCTTTTTTGAATTAAACGAGCAACCAAAACGCGTAGCCGTAATTGGTGCTGGTTACATTGCCGTAGAACTTGCTGGTGTATTACATGGTTTAGGCAGTGAGACACATTTATTTGTACGTAAACACTCGCCATTACGTACCTTTGAGCCATTAATTGTAGATACTTTAACAGATATTATGGCTAAAGAAGGGCCAACACTACATACAAATGCAACGCCTTCTAAAGTAACAAAAGAAGAAGATGGCAGTATTACACTTCACCTTGAAAACGGTGAGACACACAATGTTGATACATTAATTTGGGCGATTGGTCGTGAGCCAAGCACAGATAAAATCAATATCGAAGCTACTGATGTGACATTAAATGAACGCGGTTTTGTAAAAGTAGACGAGTATCAAAATACGACAGCTAAAAATATTTATGCTGTGGGTGATATTATGGAAGGCGGTGTTGAACTTACTCCTGTTGCAGTTAAAGCTGGTCGTTTATTATCGGAGCGTTTATTTAACCCTGAACTACCTAATGCAAAAATGGATTATGACTTAATCCCTACAGTTGTATTCAGTCACCCACCAATTGGCACAATAGGCTTAACAGAATCACAAGCCATTGAACAATACGGTTCTGATAACGTAAAAGTTTACACTTCAGGTTTTGCAGCTATGTACACAGCTGTCACGAGGCACCGTCAAGAATGTAAAATGAAATTAGTTTGTGTGGGCGATGATGAAAAAGTAATGGGCTTACACGGTATTGGTTTCTCGGTAGATGAAATGATCCAAGGTTTTGCAGTAGCCATGAAAATGGGCGCAACCAAAGCTGACTTTGATTCTGTTGTAGCTATTCACCCAACAGGCTCTGAAGAATTTGTTACCATGAGATAACATCTAAAATAATAAAAAGGGGTCGGAGTCAATTAGCTCATTTAAAGTTAATTGACTCCGACCCCTTTTTATTTATTGATGCTTAATGTTCATGTTCTTCTTCAGATGCAACACCTAACCAAGCTGCTTTAGCTGGTGTAAAATCTAAATCAAAATGACCTAATACTTCTCCTTGATGTAAATCAACAGTCACAACTTCTTGACCATGAATAATGTAAATTAACTCATGTGCTTTTGAAGCAACAATTGATGGTTTAGCATCTTCGGCTAAATCAGTAAATAAAGAGATGCGTTTATCTAATTCCCAGTTATTTTCAGCTGAAAATACATTTAAGTGCCCTGTACTATCAATAATTAAACTATGTTCGTTATGTCCATCAAATCCATATGATACTAAAGATACATCTTCACTAGGTTCCCAGTTAAATGCAGTAATTGACTCTTGTGCTAAATCAACTAAAAATAAACCAGCACGAGAGCCCCCTATCATCACATCATTTTCAGCACTACCTTTTAATGAACCTATACGCACGCCTTCAGGCATACCTGCCGGATTCGCGATTTTATGTGCAGTAAACACATTACCTTCTTGTTCAATCGCTAATACACCATCGCCACAGGCAAACGCGATATGATTTTCGGTCTGAAAACTGCCATGTAGCGCTGGACATGTTTCTTCAAATACTTGCTCTTGATGAAAGTGATCACCATGTATTTCTAATAAGGCAACTTGCTCAGGTAAACTACTTTCAGAACTAGCATCACGTAAAGTCGTTAAAACAAAATCACCTCTAATTTCGGCTGTACCATGCATATAAGTATCAAAGTGATGTTCTGCGATAACACTTTCTTGCTCAATGCTTTCATCACTTAATAAGCTTAAACCCGCATTTGCACCTGTCTCTTTATCACCATCAAAAAATACAGCGGCTTTATCACCTCGTGGTACATAATGTGTTGGTTTTACATCATTTAATGTAAAACTAGTTAAAGTAGGAGTATCAAGGTGTTGATCATAGTGATCACCGTGTAATTCTTGCCATACACCACCATCAACAAATTCAACATGATCTACTGAACGTTGAACGGCTACTGCGTATCTGTTTTCTGGGCTTGCATATAAATATTCAGCTGGATGTGTAATATTTACAGACTCTACAAGTGTATTTTCTTCTAAATCAAAAAAGTGAATAACGGCCTGTTCTGCATCAGCTATCGCTAAACGTCCTTTACCTAGCTCTGCATCATGATCATGACCATCGTCTTTGGCGACTGGCGTAGGTTCAATTTCAGTAATTTTAGTATCACTATCGCCACAACCAATTATTGCCGCTGTAGCACATGTAAGTAATAAGCTTTTTAATGAAATGGTTTTCATGATTTTCCTTAAAGTTAATGTGTGAGCCCACAATATTGTGGGCGTTAAATAAGAGTGAAACTAAAATGTGCCACGTAAGCCAAGCACAATTGCACGCCCAGCTAATGGCGTAAGGTCTTTTAAGAAAGAAGTATGCACTTGCGCATATTCATCAGTTAAATTATTAAGCTTGATGTAAGCTGAAAGATCATAATCAGCTACGTTAAAATGATAATTAGCGTTAGCATCAACCATGACATAGCTATCGGTTGTACTTTCAAGTGCTGCTATATGTGTTTGTTCAAAGTAATGGCTCACAAATAGATCCGCAGAAATAACCTCACCTTGATAACTCAGTTCTGTTGCAATACGTGCAGGTGGTGTACGTGGTAATTCTGACCCTGAATTTAAACGAGCACGAATAATATCTCCTTGAACTTTCCAAGAAAATGCATCTGTAACCTGCCAAATAGCTTGTGCTTCAAAGCCATGCAAAGTGACATCTTTAGCTGAAAATGCATATAAAGGTAAAGTATGTTCTTCCTCACCTTCATGATCACCATGATCGTGCCCACTATGATCATGACCATCACTTGCAGAAAAACCAGTTGCTTGTTCGTAATAGTAATCGTCTATTTGGTTATAGAATGCATTTAAGATAAAACCAAAATCACCTTTAAATTTACGAAGGCTTAAATCAATATTACTGGCCGTTTCCATCACAATATCTTGTTCAGTTAAACCAAAATGTGCTTCTTCATCATTATGTAACTCAAACAAAGCTCCTACTTCATATGAGCGAGTGCCAATATGAGGGCCAAACGATAATAACTCTGCTGCAGAGGGTGCACGCTCTGAATGAGATAAAGATAAGCCTATGTTATAACCATCAGTAAAGTCCCACACTAATCCTGCAGATAAACTCACTGGCGTAAACGTATGCTTTACATCAAAGTTGCGGGTATCACCTGATGTTTCATGCTCATGCTCATGCTCATGCTCATGCTCATGCTCATGCTCATGCTCATGCTCATGCTCATCAGTATGTTCAGAGAATAGCTCAACACTTGGCAAGCGCACTTTGTTTGCTATGATTTCAGTGCGTTCAACACGTGCACCTAACTGCAATAAAACATCGCCAAAATGACGCTCTTCTATCCAAGCTAGCGCCATTGTTTCTGACTCTGATGGCGGAGTGAATGCTTCAGCACCCACAGCTTCAAAATCACTTTTCTTATAATGAAAACTAAAGCCACCACGCCAATCAAACATATCTTGGTGCAATAACTCAAAACGCATTTCTAAAGATTCATTATCGAAAGTAGTACCAACGACACCTAACTCAACTTCACTATGTCGATAATCTGTATAGGCTAATTTAGTATTAAGTGACTTTATCACTGTGTTATCAAAATTAAGTTCACTTAACATTTGCCAACGGTTTTGCTCTAAATCAGCAAATACCGCGATATCTTCATCGCCATGACTATGGCCAGGGATACCATATTCTTGCTCTAAGTTCTGATAGGAAAAACCAACGTATCCATTATCAAGTAAATAACTTGACCCTAAAGTAAAACCGCTTGATTGAGCCGCTGAGTTTTCTACTTCATCAACACCATTTTTTTCTGGTGTTTGGTAGTTTTCACTCTCACGATAAAAACCATCCACATGAACAGCAACATTACCAGCGCCGCTAGTAAATGAACCCGATACTAACTCTTGATCGTTATTACTATTATATTCTGCTAACCATTCGCCTTTGGTGTCTGTACTTGTTGGAATGCGATCATCAACAATATTTACAACACCACCAATTGCACCGCTGCCATAAAAAAGCGTTGCTGGTCCACGAAGTACTTCAATGCGTTCACTTGATGACGTTTCTGTAGACACTGCATGATCTGGGCCTACACGAGAAGCATCTCCAGCATCTAAACCATTTTGAGTGATTAATACTCTAGGTCCATCTAAACCACGAATAATTGGCGTACCAGCTACCCCACCATGAAAATTACTATGGACACCGACTTCTTTACTTAAAGTATCACCCAAAGTATTAGCTTGGCGCATACGTAAAGTTTCGCCATGTAAAACCGTAATGGGTAAGGCTGATTCTATATTTGAGCTATGAAAAGGCGTGGCACTGACATCAATGATTTCAATGGCAGATTTATCAAGCTGTATATTCGCTTGTGTGTTTTTATTATCACTAACTTCTAAAGCTATATTTTCATGGGCAAAGTTATTTGCAACGATATGCAACTCATAACGACCGGGTTTTACTTCTAAACTGAATACACCTTGCTCATTTGTGCGGGTAAAAGTATTAGTACCAACTACTTTTACAATTGCACCAGCAATTACTTCTCCACTATTTACAGTAACCTTTCCTTGTACTTGCTCTGCATAAACCTGGCTGCTTGCACTAATAGCAAGTAATGAACTCATAATTCGTGATAACTTTTTCATGATGCCTCTTATAAATAGACTTTACAAAGTGTGATAACATAATAATTTTCGCAAGATGTTATGTTATAACATTTTAAACATCAACAGATATCGTATATTTTTATGAAAAAATTACCAAAAACAAAAAAGGGGTCGGAGTTAATTAAAATTAATTAACTCCGACCCCTTTTTACGACCCCTTTTTAAGACCTTACTTATTACAAATAGTTGTTAAAGTTAGTTTTTACAAATTCTATAAACCTCTTAAGCTTATTTGGCATAAACTTATTTTGCACATAAACCATATACAAAGGTGTATCGGGGATTTCCCATTCATCAAATACAGAGACTAGTTCCCCACTTTCGAGTTCCTGCTTACAATAAAGCGCAGGCAACCTAGCAATACCATTATCAGCCAAAGCATTTATCAACATAGCTCTACCATTTTTACATTGAAACTGCCCTTCTATTGCAATATCGACTTTAATTGAAGTATCTAATGTATTTGAAAAGCTCCAATGTTTAACTGAGCCTGTAATACATTGGTGATTTTTCAAATCTTTTGGATGAATTAATTTTTCATTATTTGCTATATACTTAGGAGTCGCCAAAGTCTTTATTGGAAGATCTGTGAGCTTACGGCATATCAAACTAGAATCTTGTAATTGACCCATTCTAAAAACTAAATCAAACTCACCAGATATTAAATCAACTCTTCGACTACTAAAATCTAAATTAATATTTACCTGTGGATGCAACTGAGTAAAATCACTTATTAATTTAGTGATCAACTCCTCGCCAATCACCCCACCTATACAGTTAATATTTAACGTACCCGTTATAACACCAGAACTTTCAACTACCTGCTCAATGGCATTATCTATGGCTAATAGCCCTTGGCTTATTTGCTCATAAAATAACTTGCCTTGCTCAGTTAACTTTTGAGAACGTGTTGTTCGAGTGATCAACTTCACACCTAAACTAGCCTCTAATTTGTTAAGTTGTTTTGATAAGTGAGAACGCGAACATAAGAGTAATTCACTTACGGCAGTAAAACTACCATGTTGTGCAATCAAAGCAAAAGCTCTTATATCTTCTAAATTAATATTTTTTTTTATTGCCATTTAAGAACAAAACCAATTAGAACTCATATGTAAACAATGATATTACTTTAACGCCATATATCAACAATAAACATATCCATATAATACTCCCATCAAAACGAAATTCATCAATTTAAAAGAGAATTCATATGAAAAAATTAATCGTAATTACAGGCGCAAGTTCAGGTATCGGCGAAGCAATAGCAAAACACTTTAGTGACTTAGGCCACCCTCTTTTACTTATTGCTCGCAGATTAGAAAATCTAATAGCTCTTAATCTACCAAACACTTTATGTGAACAGGTTGATATTACTAACAAGGCAACATTTGAAACAGCAATAGAAAAAGCACAAGCATTATATGGCCCTGTTGATTGTTTAGTTAATAACGCTGGCGTAATGTTATTAGGCCAAGTAAGTGACCAAGCAGCATCGGAGTGGCAAACTATGTTTGATGTGAACGTAATGGGTTTATTAAATGGCATGCAAACTGTTTTAGCGCCTATGATCAAAGCTAATACAGGTACTATTATCAATATCAGTTCAATTGCTGGACGAAAAACATTTGGTAATCATGCAGCATATTGCGGAACTAAATTTGCAGTACATGCTATTTCAGAAAATATTAGAGAAGAAGTTGCAGACTCAAATGTACGTATAATAACAATTGCTCCTGGTGCAGTTGAAACTGAGCTTTTATCACACACTACATCTGATGAAATTAAGGATGGTTATGAATCTTGGAAAGAAAGCATGGGTGGTGTAATTTCGCCAGATGATATCGCAAATACAGTGACTTTTGCTTATAACCAACCGCAAAATATTTGTATTAGAGAGATAGTGGTTGCTGCAACAAAACAACAACCTTAATATTTAAGACATAATTAATATTATCTCCTCGGCTAAAATAAAAGCTCTGATTTATCAGAGCTTTTTTATGGCTACTATTTAATTTCATCCAAAATATCATCAGCGTAAAATAATGCTTTGGTATAACTCACAGCTAGTTGATTGGCATTTATACCTTCTTTTTGTAATTGCGTCTCGATCAGTTCCCAATCATCTACCTCAATGGCTTTACATAAATTAAGTGCATTGCCAATTAAGCTTTTACTGCCAAGCAAGCCTTGCTTACAAACATCACTGAGTTTAAAGTCTTTAACAATATTATCCATTTGTGTATCTAACACAGCGTCAAGCACTGATACTAAACCCACCAAATAACCCGCATTTAGTAACTGGTGGTCTTGCCCTTCTAGCCTTAAGTTAATAAATTTAGCTCTCACTAAACCTAACTTTGTTAGCTCAGAAGGTTTATCCTGACCTAATTCACTTAATGCCAATACTGTAATAAATTGGCGAATTAAATCTTCACCTAAATAAATAATTGCTTGCGATAATGAACTTATTTGCGTATCGCCGCATACACCATTTGCCAACTTTAATACTCTCGCCGTTAAACTCAGATCTTTAGCAACCTTCTGTTGTACTAAAGTGAAGTCCAAGTCGGATTGTGATGATAACTTTAATAGCTCCAGTACAACCATTTTAGTTGGACTAATATTTTGCAAACTCATCATTTCTGGTTTAGAAAAAAAGTATCCTTGAAAATAATCAACTCCTGCATCAGCAAGCTGCTTAAAAGTATCATTATCTTCAATTCTTTCTACCACTATTTTAGTTTTTGGATATTTTCTTTTTAGTTTTTTAGCTTGTAAAATAGTACGCATTAAAGGTTCTTCAACCTCTAATTTAATAAAATTTACTTGTTCTAAAACTACTTGCCACTTTTCGTCGCCATCATAATCATCCAATGCAAAGGTATATCCTTGCTTTTTCATATCCGATACAAAATGAGTCACATCTTCAAGCTCTTCTGTGCGCTCAACTATTTCAATAACAGCTTGATTTGGTGATATTAAATTTGGCAATTCTAAAATTAATGCTGAAGTAGATAAATTAATGAAGGCAGTATGATTATTTGTAAGTTTATCTAATCCATGTAATAAAATAGCATCAAAAAACATACGGCCTGTTGCTTGGCAATCAGTTAAATGTTGTGGAAAGTAATTTGCTTCTGAATCACGATATAAAAGCTCATACGCAAATAATTTTTTTTGATTATCGAAAATAGGCTGGCGAGCAATAAATTGCGCACTGTCTTTTGTAAGTTCTGTTTTTGTTTTACCCATTAAATAGCCTGCTACTTATTTATAAGACTAAAGATAAAACTAACATGATATATTAACTTTAGTCTAATTTAACTAAACAGGTTTAGCCAATTGCACCATCTACCCTCGCTTTTAATAAAATAGGTGCATATTTAAATACAAAAATACCAAAGCCAATAGACCATAATATAACGCTTACTAGGCAAGCAATCACTCTCACACAATGAAATACAGCACATAAAACAAATAGCCAAGTAATAACAAAACCTAAATCAACAAAGTAGCTACTAAAATAACTGATCACCGTAATGAAAGTTAAAACTGGCGTGATTATTTCGATCCAAGTTGCTGCATTATTATTTGATATTTCTAAGCCAATATTTTTTATATTGGTTTCGTGTAAAAAATGGAATTACACGACCTCCGAGTAAAGTTATTAACATCGTAAAAACCAGCACAGCAGTATTCATTAAATGCTTAGCAAGCATAATTTCACCACTTTTAGCGCTTATTAAAATACTCAAATCAAGTAGCATCATAATGCTAAGCATAGGAATAAATAATAAGTTTCTTTGATTGCCACTTTTAACCAGTAAATAAGCTAAAACCCAATTGAATAAGTAAAATAAGCCGCTAACTCGCATTTTAAAGATGCAGAGGTATAATGGCGCCATTAAAATCAGGAGCGCACGCAATGAGCATAGAGCAAACTTTATTAGAACGTAATGACAACAAATGTGAGCTATGTAGCTCAACAGACAACTTAAGTGTTTATGAAGTACCACCAGGTGCTGAAGCACACTCAGATAAGTGCGTTTTATTATGTGATACCTGTAAAGGTCAAATCGAAAATACCATAGATTTAGACGTAAACCATTGGCACTGTTTAAACGACAGTATGTGGAGTCAAACACCTGCAGTGCAAGTGATGGCTTATCGCATGTTATCTCGCTTAAGTTCTGAAGGTTGGGCTAAAGATTTATTAGATATGATTTATCTTGAAGAAGAAACAAAAGTTTGGGCTGAAAAAACACTTGCTGAAGATGATGATGTGCAGCATATTGACAGCAATGGCGTACGTTTAAATGCGGGCGATACCGTTGTATTAATTAAAGATTTAGATGTGAAAGGCAGCAGCATAACAGCTAAGCGCGGTACAGCAGTTCGCAATATAGGTTTAACAAGCAATCCTGAACATATTGAAGGCCGTGTTGATGGCCAACGTATTGTTATATTAACTAAGTTTGTTAAAAAATAAGCCTATAATTCAGATTTATTAAAATAAAAAGGAGTGCAATAGCACTCCTTTTTTAATATCTAATTCATAGATTATAAGCGGTAATCAATACCCACAAAGAAATGACGCTCAGCAGTATTATAATAAGAAATTTCAGAAGTACCCCAGTCTTGAGAAGACTCAGCAGCCTGATATTCCTTATCAAATAAGTTTTCTACTCTTACTTTAGCTGATAAATCATCGTTGATTTGATAAGTTGCCGCTAGATTCCATAAAGTATATGAACTTAATTCATTTAAGCTAAAATCAGCATTGTAATATTTACCGGGGCGACTTGAGCGATATTGAAAATCAAGTGCAACATTCACTTGCTGCCAGCCTTTAGAAACAGCCCAATTAAATACCTTATCTGATTGATTAGCCAAGTCAGCACCAGTTACATCATTAACTGCATCTGTGTAAGTTAAGTTGATATCATTGTTAAAACCGAAAACTTGGTAGCTTGCTGTTATTTCAAAGCCTTGCATCGTTGCTGAACCAATATTTGAAGGTTTCCAAACATTAGGGTCTTCAACTGTTGGTGCCCAGTCAATTAAGTTTGTTACTTCATTATTATATATAGCCACATCATAACTTGCATTGTCTAAATCTAAACGAAAGCCAAATTCAAGATTAACTGACTCTTCAGGCTCTAAGGCATCATTACCTAAACCTGGGTAATATAAATCATTAAAGCTAGGCGCTTTAAAACCCATATTACGGCTTAAACGGAATGTCGCTTTTTCCGTCACTTTCATACCTAGTGCAGCGTTATAGGTAAATGCACTACCATATTGGTCATCTTTATCATTTCTAAGTGATAAGTTTGCTAAATAATCTTCATAATTAAAATAAGCACCAGCAAAAATAGCTAATACATCACGTGATTGTTTATCATATGCTTGGGTTGTTTCACTTACATCTTCTTCATACCAATTAAAACCACCATTTACCGTCAAAGCTTCAGAATATTCATGATTTGCGAGGTAATCAACTTGTACACGATCCGTTTCATATTGACTATCAGGTGTCGCAGCACCATCCCACTCAATACCACCTTGGTTTAAATCACTGTCTTGTGATACTGATAGGTCTATATTATGAGTTACATCTTTATGAATTTTATTAAAACCTAGTTTCAAAAAGTAGTTTTCAAACTCTACGAAATCATTTCCACCAAAAGCTGTATCGTATTTCGTTTCACCTTCACTGTATTGAGCAACTAAAGATAGAGCACTATCATCACTTAATGTATAATCTAAGTTCAAACCTAAGTTAAGATTTTCATAACCATCATCATCTTTATCTGAGCCTTCAGCAGCATCAAAACCATCAGTTTTTTCAAAACCGGCATTTAACGATAGCTTATAAGTTTTAGTGTTAATGTTACTCGTAGCTTGTATATTTTGATAATTATTATTACCTGCAGTTGCGCTAAGCTGAGTACCTTCGCCTTTACGTGTAATAATATTAATAACACCGGCAATGGCATCAGAACCATATTGTGCAGCTCGAGAGCCTTTTACAATTTCAATACGCTCAACTGTATTTAAAGGTAAATTAGCGATATTTTTATAACCTAAAGTTGCAGACCCAATACGAATACCATCAACTAAAATTAAGCTATGCTTAGTTTGCGCACCGCGCAGTAATATTGAACTTGTTTGTCCGAAGCCACCTTTACGATCAATTTGAATGCCCGCTTGGCTATTTAATAAAGTGACCAAGTCTCTCGCGTTGCTTGCATCAATATCAGTACGATTAATGACTGATACACTTGCTAAAGTATCTGCAATTGATTGAGATGTGCGGTTTGCAGTAACAGTAATATGCTCAAGGTTGTCACCCGCTTGAGCCACTACCATTGAAGAAGAAAATATAGAGATCGCAGATACAACAGCTAAGGCTGCTTTAGATTTATTGAACATGTTTGCTCCATTGTGCCCACCGCACAAATTTAAAGTATTTAAGGATTAAGTCTCGTGTTACTAGTAAAACAAGGCCGGTCTCCGGGCTGAATAACAGTCTATAAACTGATATATCACCGTTGCGGGGGCAGCGTTGGATTAAAGTAACGTCCTAGTTATTTTTATCACCAACTTCCCGATTATCCATTCACTTAAAGATAAATACTCCCTATCGCCCTGGGAATGTTTAAATCATTGAATAGCACCTCGAATCAAAACCTATTTATTAAAATAGGTAATAACGGCGCGTATTGTGATGATAAGTGGATAAAAAGTCAATGGACGTTTGGACGTCTAATGCTCGATTGAGTTTAAATACGTTTACTTTAATAATCAGCCAATAAAAAAGCCTCGTAATTACGAGGCTAAGTTTAAACGACTTATTTAAGCTGAATTTATTTATAAGCCTCAGCCACAGCCTCCTCGACCAGCTTTTCTAGTTGCTTATAACCAAAGCTAATTAAAGGTTTACCGTTTACAAAAAACTCTGGTGTCGCTCTAATTTGTAATGTTTGACCATCTTTTATATCTTGCTCAATTATTCTAGCTACTTTAGCGCTTTGGTAATCGGCTTCAAGTTTCGCATGATCTAACTCCAAAGTTTTTAATCCTGCTAAAGCATGTTGTGGATTAGAGACATGGTGTTCAACCCAACGATTTTGATTGCCAAATAAAAGTTCAACTGCAGGCCAAAACTGCCCTTGCATATGTGCTGCTTCAAGCATTTTAACCACATCACCCGAGCCTTCATGCAATGGTGCATAACGCATCATTACTTTCACTTTACCTGGGTATTTCTTTACTAAGTCATTAACAAAAGGGTAAAACTGACTACAGGTACCACACGCAGGATCAAAAAATTCAACAATCGTCACTTTTGCTTTTTTATAGCCTTTAATCGGTGCATTTTTTTATTCATGATGATTCCTTGAAGATTGAATATGAGATAATAAAAGTAAAATACCTAGAGTTGTAAAAGTAAGTAATGACATCATAGCCATATTTAAAAAACCCAATACGTTTAAGTGAGTTTCAGAGCAAGGAATGCCTGCAACACAAGGCTGTGCACTTTGCGGAATAAAACCTGTAATTAAAAGCACATGAAAGAGTGCAGTAAGCCAACCAAAAACGACTCAGGCACCAGCAAAACGTACGACTTTGGGATCAAAAGGAAATAATGCTAATGGTAGTATTAACACTAAAGGATACAGTGCAATACGTTGATACCAACATAATACACATACAGGAAGCTTTAGCACTTCACTGAAAAACAAACTAATTAATGTACCGTTTGTTGCTAAAAACCAAGCAAAAAAGAGTAGGTACCAGCTTTTAGATATGGGTTCAGTAGGTGTTGAATTTTTCATTACGCCTCAATTATAAATATAGGGCTTATTTGATTTGAACGAGTGAAGCGATCTTCACTCGTTAATTGGGCTTTTAGTCTCTAAAGTTTTTAAATTGGAAAGGTTGACCTAATTCAGATGTACGGATAAGTTGCATTGCTTGTTGTAAATCATCACGCTTTTTACCAGTAACACGTACTTCATCACCTTGAATGGCTGATTGCACTTTTAATTTGGCATCTTTGATTGTTTTAACAACTTTTTTAGCCATATCTTGCTCAATACCTTGCTTGATAACAACTTGTTGGCTGTAAGTTTTTCCTGTATGAACAACGTCTTCTAGTTCAAAACTTTTTACATCTAAACCACGTTTTACCGCTTTACTTGCTAATATCTCAAACATTTGCACTAATTGAAATTCAGCATCCGCTTTCATTAAAATCGTTTCTTTAGTGAGCTTAAATGAGGCTTCTACACCTCGAAAGTCGAAACGCGTTTCTAATTCACGATTAGCATTATCAACTGAGTTTAAAGCTTCTGTCATTTCAACTTCAGATACGATGTCAAAAGAAGGCATGGTTTTCTCCAAAATAATTTATTCAAATCTATAGTATATGAATTATACCCATGCGTTATAAATTGAACAAAGCTTTACTGTATTTTGTTTGATATAATCACAATCCTTATCAACTTTAATGGAATAATTTGTGACTCGTCGTTTATATCAAGCGCTGTTTTTAGCTGTACTAATAGCGTGTACCGCATTATTCGCAAAAGAAGTTAAAACCGTTGCTATATTATTTCCCCATATAGATAAAGTCGCCCACTTTGGTATTTTTGTTGTTTTAGCAGGTATTATGCACCGTGCATTTAAAGCACCTATTTGGATACACATTCTGCTATTAGCCAGCTATGGTGCAGGCATTGAAATGATGCAAAGCACCCTACCTCATCGCCAAGGTTCTTTTCCTGACTTTGTAGCCGATCTATTAGGTGCAATATTTTATTTTACTAGCTATTGGATTTGGCAAAAAAAATGCAAAAAAAACAAAGTGGAATAAGCTTAATTAAACCATCAAATATTCATATTATAGGTAAAGGTGCGATTGGTTTATTGCTAAGCTATTACCTAACAAAAAACACAAAAAACTCAGTAAAGCTTTGCCTCAGAGAAAGTCAAAAAAAGTCTATTTTCAAATATCAAAACAAAGATTTAATCCAAGATATCGCGCTGACTCATTGTAATAATCCTGATGAAAAAATTAAATTTTTAATTATTCCCACAAAATCTTATGATGTTTTAACTGCTTTTTTAGATGCAAAAGCGAGACTCACTGACAATGCTGTGATTATTTTATGCCATAACGGCATGGGCACAATAGAGCAATTAAAACCTCACTTAAGCAATAATCAAAGCCTATTCTTTTTAACAACCACTATGGGCGCTTATAAATCAGACGCAAACCATGTAATACACACTGGTTTTGGGCCAAGCACCTTAGGAGCAATCAACCAAGTTGCTATTAATAATCAAGCTCCAGTTTTTAAAGCTTTATCAAAATGTATTCCAAATTTAAGTTTATCAAATAATATTAAAAAGTTATTGTGGGATAAGTTAATGATCAATATTGCCATCAATCCATTGTCTGCCATTTATAATGTTAAAAACGGTGAGTTAAATCAGCCTAGATTTGCATTGAAAGTTTTTCAGCTTTTGCATGAAGCTTATTTAGTGGCAAAAAAAGAAGGTGTTGATATGCATTTTTCTAAAGTATTAATGTCGGCTTATACCGTGATGCAAGCCACAGCGCAAAACTATTCATCTATGAATAGAGATCATGCTTTAGGTAATAAAACTGAAATTTCTGCTATTTCTGGTTATATCGTTGAGTTAGCTAAACAACATCAAATTGATACACCAAATAATAAAAGTGTTTATTTAAAATTATCTTAAAAGGTCTTTAAAGCAAAAAAGCTTTCTAAATTAGAAAGCTTTTTTATCAATAATTTTGTTACGTCTAACTAAATTATTAGAATTTGTATTCCATGCCTAAACCTAAGTAGCTTTCATCTTCTGAAGAATCGTTATCAAAAGTAGAGTAAAAACCAAATAATTTAGTATTTTTAGCGAGTTTGTAATCAACACCTACAGATGCAACATTCTTTTTGTCGCTACCATCAAAATCAACTGTTTGGTATTGTGCTTTAAGTGTTGCTTTACCTAAACCGTATGCTGCATTTAAAACATAACCGTCAGCTTCACTACCACCTTCAGATGCTTCTTGAGTTTGGTATAAAGCACCTAATTTAAAACCTGCTACTTTACCTTGAACAGTAGCACGGACAGTATCATAACCTTTTACTTCACTGTCCATAGCAACCGATGCATAAAACTTAGACTTTTTAAGCTTGCTATCACCAAATAATAAAGCTGCTGAGTAACCGTTATCCGCATCTTTTTCATCTTCGGCAATAACTGTACCGATAAACTGAAAGCCATTCATTTTAGGTGTTTTATAAGTGATAGAATCACCCATACGGTTTTCACCTTTAAAGCGGTATTTTATATCAGCTTCAAGGTCATTAAATAAATCAATTTTACCTTGTGATTGCTTAAGTGCCGTATCGTTACGACCAATTAAAACCTCACCAAAACCGCCTTTTAAACCAACATATTGATTACGAGCTTTAAGATGATCATCGCTTGACTTGTCTTTATCAGACATATCAACTTGCCATTCCATTTTATAAACAACAGATAAGCCATCATCTATTTTTTGACCACCTTTAACACCAAAACGAGAGGCATTACTTTTAATTTCAGTGAAAGAGCCTTCACCATCATCAGATGATTGAACTGTTACATTAGCTTTACCGTAAACAGTAAGATCAGCAGCAATAACAGGTTGTGCGAATAAAGTAACTAGAGAAACAGCAAGTGCAGTCTTGGCCATTTTCATAATAAATTCCTCAAAGAATCAAATTAGTTAAGAAGTAGTTCTAAAATCTGGGCGTAGTGTGCCACGACTAGATGACAGAAATATTACAACTGACATTAATTTTAGTTCAAAAATAAAATTATTATAAAAACTACATAATTTAAATCAGTAGCTACATTATAAAGAAGTAGAATAATTTAATTTATATATTTTGAAAGGATAATAGTGACTTATAAACTACTAATAATTGAAGATACCCCCACAATTGCGAAAGTACAAAAACAGATAGGGCTAAAAATAGGCTTTGAAGTGGATGTTGCCGCAAGTTTGGCTGAAGCAATTGACTTAATTGAACAGCATAATTATTTTTGTGCTTTAACTGATTTTGTATTACCTGACGCACCTCATGGTGAAGCAATACAGTTAACCATTGGCGCTGAAATACCGACTATTGTCATGACAGGTAAACTAGACAATAGTACAAGGGATTATGTATCTCGTTACCCAATTGTTGATTATATTACTAAAGAAAGCCATCAAGCTTATAGATACTTAGAAACACAACTTACTCGTTTACCTAAAAATAAAGAGGTGCGTATATTAATTGTTGATGACTCTTTAGCAACAAGAAACCATTTAAACAACTTACTTATTCGCCATAAATATAAAGTTGCTCAAGCAGCAGATGGCGAACTGGCTCTTAAGCAGTTAGAGCAGCACTCAGACATTAAGGTCATTATTACAGATAATGAAATGCCTGTGATGGACGGTATTACGTTAACAGGGAGAATTCGGAAAAAATTTACTAACGACGAAAAAATCATTATTGGTATCTCAGGCACTAAAGATAATTATGTATCTGCGAGATTTTTAAAAAGTGGCGCTAATGACTATTTAAGAAAGCCTTTTTACCCAGAAGAATTTTATTGCCGATTAGGGCATAACATTGAAATGATGGATAATATTGCCACTATTCGAAAACAAGCTAATAGTGATTACTTAACAAATTTACCTAATCGAAGATATTTTTTTGAACAAGCTAAAATTATTTCAAATAAAAAAAAATCAAATAATAGAACCGTTATTCTAGCTATGATAGACATAGATCACTTCAAAGCAATTAATGATAATTTAGGGCACGATGTAGGCGATGAAGTGCTAAAAGGATTAGCAAAAATATTTATGACACTATTTTCAGATCAACTTGTTGCTCGATTAGGCGGAGAAGAGTTTGCAATATATTTTGATAACATTAATTTTGAATCTGTTAGAAATAGACTTGAGTCATTCAGGTCCCATATCGAAGAAATCACAATTCATGATGTCTCATTTACAATTTCTATTGGACTAACACAGCAAGCTAATTATGATATTGATGAAGTCTTGAAAATTGCAGATCAGCATTTATATACGGCCAAAGAATCTGGCCGTAATATCGTTATTAGTGACGAGGATTAACTTTTCTTTTTCTTGCTACTTAGAATTGCATCCCATGTGTATAGGGCTAATGCACTCCAAATAAAACCAAAAGTAACGAGCCTATCTACGCCCACTTTTTCACCATAAAACATCACAGCCAAACAAAACATCAAGCTAGGCCCAATATATTGAAAAAAGCCTAATGTTGAATACTGTAAACGTTTCGCTGCTGCAGTAAAACATAATAAAGGCAAAGTAGTTACGATACCTGCGCTTATTAATAATACGTTCAATTGCCAATTATTCACACTCAGATCAGCACTTGCTGAATCTACATAAAAGAACCAGTAAACCAAAGCGAACGGCACTAAAACTAATGATTCTAATAATAAACCGGGTAATGACTCTACAGCCATTTTTTTTCTTAATAAGCCATAAATCGCAAAAGATGTCGCCAAACCAAAAGCGATAATAGGAAATGAACCAAAACTAACAAGCTGAATGATCACTCCTAAAGCTGCAAGACCTACTGCTACCCCCTGAAATAACCTTAACCTTTCACCTAAAAATAAAATGCCAAGTAAAACATTAAATAAAGGGTTAATATAATAACCTAAACTGGCATCTAGCATATGCCCGCTATTAACAGCCCAGATGAATAACCCCCAGTTAAACCCCAATAAAGTTGAGGTGAGCAATAGCATTAACAAAAGCTTAGGCTGTTTAAAAATGCTCTGCACTTTATGCCAGTTTTTCTTAATCGCAATAATAAGCGCTATAAATACAAATGACCAAACAACACGATGCGCTAAAATTTCTAATGCTCCGATTGAGTCAATTAATTTAAAATATATGGGTGCTAATCCCCACATAATAAAAGCCGCTAACGCGTAATATATACCCTGCTTTTGTTGCGTACTTGTCATTAAATTATCACATCTAAGAAATAGGAGGCGCATAATATCCGATCACCTAGCATCTTGGATAGCTTTTCACTGGTTTTTTGAGCGATAAGATAAAAGAATAAAAGTAAACATAACAGCTTTGCATTAGCATTTTGTAATAAATTAAATACAAGATATTTTTTTATTCAATATAAACAATTTATTAGCTGTAAAACTATTACATAGAATGAAGTAAATTTACTTACAACAAGTAAAAGCTATTTATACCAATTCTATTAAGTTAGTGTTCTAATATAAATTAGGATAAATTTTCAAGAGCGCAGGTTTATAGCTCCAGACTGAACCTAAGTACCTGCTTCCATGCAGGCAACGTAGCTATTGTATATTTAGACCATTTAGATTGGTCACATATTTATTGGAATTGGTATTAATCATTAAATAAGCAAACAGATTTAAAGACAATCAAACTAAAAAACTCTAAAATGCCTTTTATATTTTTAGATAACAATCTGCCAGATCAATCAATGAGTGAAGCCCAAGAAGTTGCAGCACATGTAAACCAAAATAAATCAGCTAAGGATGTTCTAAAAGAAGTATTTGGTTATGATGATTTTAGAACTGGTCAAGATGTTGTTATAGATGCCGCAATGCAAGGCCAAGATACCTTAGTTTTAATGCCAACGGGTGGCGGCAAGTCTCTTTGTTATCAAATCCCCGCATTATTAATGCCTGGACTTACAATTGTTATTTCGCCTTTAATTTCTTTAATGCAAGATCAGGTTGCACAACTTAAAGCAGCTGGCGTATCTGCCGCTTATATAAACCAAAGCCAATCATACCAAGAACAACAAGAGATATTTCAACAACTCTATCGCGCTGAATTAAAATTACTTTATGTTGCACCAGAAAGAATATTACAAAATGCATTTTTAGAACGTATTAGACATTTAAATATTAGTTTATTTGCTATTGATGAAGCCCATTGTGTATCTCATTGGGGCCATGACTTTAGACCTCACTATTGCCGTTTACAGCAACTAAAACAGTATTTCCCAAATATCCCTATGATGGCGCTCACTGCAACTGCAGATACAGCGACTCGCCAAGATATTGTGATTCAATTAGCTTTAAACAATCCACATATTCATACTGGCAGTTTTGACAGACCTAATATCCGATATACGTTAGAAGAAAAATTTAAACCTTTATCTCAGTTATTACGTTATTTACGTGGTCAAAAAGGTCAAAGTGGCATTATTTATTGCACTAGTCGTAAACGTGTTGATGATATTGCAGCAAAACTATCTGATGCAGGTTATAACGCAGCTGCCTACCATGCAGGCATGGAAAACGAGCAAAGAGAATTTGTACAAACAGCTTTTTCTCGTGATGATATTCATATTGTAGTTGCCACTGTAGCCTTTGGCATGGGCATAAACAAACCTAATGTTAGGTTTGTAGTTCATTATGACATTCCTAAAAATATTGAATCTTATTATCAGGAAACTGGTCGAGCGGGTCGAGATGGCTTAGCTGCTGAGGCTATTTTATATTTTGATCCTGCTGATATACCTAGAGTTAAACGTTTTTTTGAAGATATTCAAGATGAGCAAAGAAGAAAAGTAGAAGAGCAAAGGTTTAGCGCCATGGCTAACTTTGCACAAGCGCCAACGTGTCGAAGACAAATATTATTAAATTACTTTTCAGAATATCAACGAGAAGCCTGTGGCAACTGTGATATATGCCTAGACCCTCCAAAACAATTTGATGGCACTGTTGTTGCGCAAAAAGCGCTATCATCAGTTTACCGTTCAGATCAAAGATTTGGGATGGGTTATGTAGTTGAGCTTTTAAGAGGCGCCAATACTGCCCGAGTAAGAGATAACAATCATCATGAACTATCTATTTTTGGTATAGGTAAAGAGCAATCTCAAGAATATTGGCTCAGCATTTTACGCCAGCTTGTTCACCAAGGCTTGTTACGCCAAGATATTACCTTAGGCTCAATTTTACGTTTAACAGAAGCTGCTAGACCCGTTCTCAAAGGCGAGTACGCGTTAAATTTAGCTGAACCTCGATTAAATGCAAAACACGTATATAAAGATAAATTGGCACGATTTAATTATGATAAACAGTTATTTGCCAAATTACGTGCGTTAAGAAAAACTATCGCAGATAATGAAAACTTACCACCTTATGTGGTATTTAATGATGCGACGTTAGCCGAAATGGCACAAAAACTACCTACCAATGATTCTGATTTTTTGAAGGTATCTGGTGTGGGGTTCACTAAGCTCACTAAATACGGTCATGAATTCTTAACAACTATTCAGGATTATCTAGCTAAAGGGTAAGGTTCTAGGTTCTAGGTTCTAGGTTCTAAAAATTAAACCACTTATTGTTAAGTGGTTTAATTATACCAATTCTATTAAGTTAGTGACCTAATATAAATTAGGATAAATTTTCAAGAGCACAGGTTTTTTGTTCCAGACAAAACCTAAGTACCTATATCCATATAGGCAAGGCGCTTGATTGAGCAATAGCTGGCTATTGGGATTGAAAGCACAGGTTTATAGTTCAAGACTAAACCTAAGTACCTACATCCATGCAGGCAACGCAGCTATTGTATATTTAGACCATTTAGATTGATCATATATTTATTGGAATTGGTATTATCTAATTTTATTTTAAACTTGCGTAATATGCCGCAATATTCTCCATATCTGCATCTGATAACATAGAAGCCATAGGCGCCATTACAGGGTCTTTACGAGTACCGCTTTTAAACGCTTTTAATTGTTTAACAGTGTAAACCGCTTTTTGTCCTGCTAAGTTAGGATACATAGGTATAGCACTAATACCTGCAGCACCATGACAAGCTGCACATGTTGCTGATTTTGCTTTACCTGCAGCAACGTCTGCTGCTTGAACATTAATTGCTGTTAACGCTAACCCTGAAACTAATAATAATTTTTTTATCATTTTACTTACTCACATTGCTTAATTTAATTGTTTGAATCAAATTAGTATAAGTGATTATGGGCACTTAATTAATATGATCATTGTTTAGTGTAGAATAAAACACTTAAAAAAACTTTGCGTTAACGCAAAAAAAGCAACTTATTAAGAAAATCTGAGAGTTATAGGAGTATTTTTGCAAAATACGACTCTTTTATTTTTTTATGTACTTAGGTAATGAAATGACAAAGATTCAATTTGATATTGAACATCAATTATTATTAATTTTAAACGATGTACCTCCGCAAGATGATGACTTTGAACTATGGGCTAGCATATTTTTACACCATGATGCTTTTTCAAAATGTGAATTTGAACAAGGTGCAGACATTCACTTAATGAGATTTATATATGAAAATCAAAGATTTAACCTTAACTTTGAACATTACAGTGAAAGTGTTTGGATCACAGCTGACGGTATAGAAGCCGAAGCATTATTACCTGAGTTATATCAGTACCTATTAAGTCATTGATATTCAATTTATTTTAGGTATTTGTTATAAACGATAAAGAATAGACGCTTAAATATCAAGCAAAAATAATCTATTACGATACACTATAAATATAAAAGTTATTGAACAGGTTATTTTTGCAATTAAACTATTAATAATATTATCAATGAGTTATTTATTTACATGTGCAATGCTTAGCTTTGCACAAGATGCCCCATTGCCAATAAAGTTAGCCAATAGTTGTAAATCAAAAACACCAAAAGATGGTAAGTCTAATGAAGAAGCACACGCTATATTAGATAATAGCTATACATTACCTAAAGCATTACCGGGTCTAAAAGTAGGAAAAATCACATTTAAGCGCCTCGATATTTTTGATACTTCAAACCCAGATGAAGATATTGCACTATTCAGGTTGGCCAATAAACTGCACCTTGCAACAAGAGAGGACGTGATAGAATCACAACTACTTTTTGCACCTGATGAACTTTATTCTCCAAAAATATTATTAGAATCAGAACGCTTATTAAGAAATGCATCTTATTTATACGATGCACGAATTACAGCTGAAATAAATTGCCATAACACAGTAGATATTAACGTCATTACTAAAGAGCTATGGACATTAGTACCCGAAATTAATTTTAGTCGCTCGGGAGGCGAAAATAAATCAAAAATTGGTTTTAGAGATTCTAATTTATTTGGCTTAGGTAAACGCATCTCTATATCAAAAACATCAAATGCTGATCGAGATGGATACTTATTTATATATGACGATCCCAATATATTAAATTCAAGGTATCGTAGCCATTTAGAATACTCAGATAACTCTGATGGCGAACACTATTATTTTGACATTAACTATCCTTTTTTTGCTTTAAGTACACCTTATAGCTATGGCTTTAAAACTTATTCAAATAGACGTACCGAGCAGATTTATAATCGTGGCGAAGTTATTTCTGAATTTTCACAAAACACACAAATCAACCAATTTCATTTTGGCTTATCATCTAGAGAGCAAACATGGGTAAAAAGAATTTCATTTGGTTATCAAATAGAAAAGCATGAATTTTCAGAGCTAATAAATTCAACAATCCCAGTCGCAGAAGATCGTAATCTCAACTACCCTTGGTTCTCTATTAGGTGGCTACAAGATAACTATATAAAAATAAATAACTTTGACTCTATATCCCGCACCGAAGACTTAAATCTAGGCTGGGATTTTTCAGCAAAAATGGGCTATTCAGATAAAAATTTATCTAATGATGATAATCGACTCATTTACCAAACATCTATAAATAAAGCTCACTTTCAATCAAAAGATATTCTATGGCGTTTTAATGCAGGGCTTTATGGGTATTGGAATTTTAAACATGCTGAAATAGAAAATGCGCTCTTAAGTTCATCAGCACAAGTACATTACAATACCAATCTAAGTCAATCTTGGTATGCAAAACTAAAAGTGCAATATAGTAAAAACTTAACCTTAGATAACCAATTAACTTTAGGAGGCGATACAGGTCTTAGAGGCTATCCTATTCAGTATCAAAATGGCGATCAAAGTGTCTTATTTAATATAGAAAAGCGCTATTATTGGGAGTATAACTTTTTACAGTTATTTAGCGTTGGTGGTGCTGCTTTTTTTGATATTGGCAGAGCCTGGTATTCAAATAAAGACAATGGCATTAATGGTGGCACACTCAAAGATATCGGTATAGGGCTTAGATTGGCGCCTTCTAAGGCTAATTCTAAAACCGTCATACATATAGATTTAGCGATCCCATTAGATAAATCAGAAGATGTTGAATCTGCACAATGGTTACTAACGGTAAAAAATACTTTTTAAGATATAAAACCCATTATTCATAGTCAGCTTCAATTGAGCATACATTAAATTTAAATAGCTCAATATCTTGACTCCAATATTCAGCTCGTCAACCTCCCTTTTGTTTTAAAGCAGTTACAAACTCTTCCACTGTTGCTAGTTGCTCCCACACAAAAGGTAAAAAAATAGCTCGTTTACTACCTTGCTTTAGCATGAGGCCATCTAATTTGGGCTTTAATTTTTTAAATAAGATATTTTCACCTAAGTTTTCCATTTCAACTAATTCAGATAAAATTGAAATATGAAAACTCACTGTTTTAAGTTCACTTTGGGTTAAAGGTAAAAAGCATGGATCTTCGCAGGCACTGCTATATGTATGATCACATAAATCTTTATACAAAGGTGCATCAGCAATATATGTACCCATACAACCTTTTAACCCCCCTTGTGTATAAAGCGTTACAAAACTCGCTTTTTTTGATTTAAAACTTCAGAGGTAGGAGGTATCGAGGGAATATAATGCTGTTTATTTATTGAATATGATAAAGACTTGCGTACTAATTTACATAACTGTGCTTTATCATAACGATTGCATTGTCACTTTAGTCAAAGCCGTCAATACTTTGGTCGACGCCGCATCCCTATTCATACTACCTAAAAAACGAATAAAAAATAAAACCAAACCAACTCACTACAAGCAAAACCCAAGGCAATGTACTTTTAAAATCAACACTTGATTCGACCTTAACTTCTAAAGTTGAATCTTCTTGAGATTTTGATTTTGCTTGTTGCTTTTTAAATTTATCTCTTTGACGAGACTTTATTTTTTGTTGTTTTTTAAATTCACTAATGCCTTTCTCTATACCTTTAGCAATTAGTTTTGTTTGCTCTTTAGTTTGTCCTGATTTTTGAATACTTTTGGCAACAGCCATTGCCTGCTGCTGAGTTTCGTTTGATGTTTTTTGATTCATTTTTTCTCTTATTTTTATTTAAGTGCGCAATCTTAATTGCCAATTTCCGCTATGTTCATCTGCACAATTTTCTTCGGTATCAAAAATAATTTGTTTTTCCGGTTTAATTTTTATTTTCAGTGAAGCAAGTTTCTTAACTATTAAATCTACCAAAAACACATCCAGTGAAGATGATTTAGCTTGAATCAAATCATCATTTGATTCAAATACACATACTATAGATAAACTAGCGGGAAACTTATCATAATTTACCTGATGCGTTAGCCACACAAAACCATCTACTTCTATTAGTGCTTGTTCGCAAACTTGATTTAAAACATTGCGAATATTGTTATCTATTTTCTTATCTGTTTTACGCATTAATTACTCAAAATTTAACATCTCTATACCTATTTTAAACCTGTTGCCTTACTTTAGGAAACCCCTTATTTATAAGACTTTTAAGATAAATTCATTATTTTTTACAAGTATTTTTTGCTCGTTTACGGCTTTTTCAGCAACAACAACCACACAAGGTGGTTTTGGTATTAAGTCTAATGATGGTAAATACAGCTTTAAATTTAATGGTAGAATTCAAGCTGATGCAGCTGTATATCACAGTGATGACATTGACTTAAATAATGGCACCGAAGTCAGAAGATCGCGATTTGCAGCAAAAGGCAACATAGAAGATTGGGGTTATAAACTGCAATATGACTTTATTTATAGTGAGGTAATAAAAGATGCTTATGTTGTATAACAAGGTTTTAACAACACCGAAGTTTTCATTGGTAGCCAAATTGAAGCTTTTACAATGAAACCAAAAACAAGCTCAAATGACGTTACTTTCATAGAGCGCTCAACAGTTATTGAAGCTTTTGGTTTAAATCGTGCAATTGGCGTTGCAGATCGTCAATGGGGTGATAATTGGAGTTTAAATTATGGTGTCTATGGACAAGATGTAAATCATTATAAAGGTGGAGATGAACAACTTAACTTTAATACTAGATTTAATTATGCACCTATTATTAGCGATGATAAGTTAGTCTCTTTTGGTGGGTCTATCGCCGCTATCAATTTGCCTGAAGGTGAAGTTTTACTGGTATTACCGCCACGACTTAATGCTATCGCTTGCTCGTGTTTAGATGCAGCACCTGTACTGTGTTGGTGTGCTTTAATATAACTACCATCAATAAATTCCCACTCAGTATCACTATTTTGTGCTAACGTTTTGAACATTCTCATTAATATGCCTTTTCTTGACCAAAGAAGAAAACGGCGATAAATGGTATTTTACAACCCAAAATATTCAGGCAAATCACGCCACGGACAACCAACACGTAAGCGATAAAGTATTCCTTCTAGCGTTTTTCGATGTTCAAGCCTGTTATAAACTCTATCTTCAAGCAATATAGCTTTTAGTTTCGACCACAGTTCATCAGTGGGCATTAATCGGGGCATGACAATCTCGTTTAGTTTGGTTTTGGCGAAGTGAATTATATGAGATTGTTACTTACGCTCAAAATTCAAACAAAGATCAACAGCCCCTAGTGAATAGTGACAAATTTAGTTAAATTAAGCTTAGACTTTTGTCTAGGTTTTATTGTTTAAAGTAATCCACTTTGGTTTAATTACTTATATGCTAAACAACCTGAAATTTAGATAAGATAATTTGCCCAATAACGCTATTTTATCTAAACTGGTTACAAAACTCTTATCCAAACCTCAGGTTAAATAAATTAAAGGAAAGCTTATGTTCATGGCTCATGGAGACTGGTCATATCATATTAAAGGCTCTGTAATGTACGTTGAATTAATAGGTCAATTCAACGTACAGGGATTGAATAAGTTCTTTCAGGAAATGTATGCTGCAACTAACTTCCTTCCTAAAAGCATCACAAACCATGCCGTGGTAAATTTATCTGATTGGCAGCTTGTTACTGACGATAGTCGAAAACTCGCAAAACAATATTTTGAAAATATGATTACGAGAGGCTACAAAAAAGTCGACTACTTAATGCCGAGCAATAACCTTGTTAAACATGTACTTATAGACACTTGGAAAGATATTGATATTGAAGTTAACTTTTACGACTCAATAGAAGCGTTTTTAAAAGTGAACCCTAATTGTGATTATGTGAAAAATTGGGTGGCCTATCAGAAAGAGATAAAAGAATCGGCCGCAAGCGACCGAGTTTAAAAGAGTCCTAACTAATTTCAGTGAGCTTCTTTTTTATCCAATTCAATCAATTAGTTTTGCAAATATTTTCGAATTGTATCTTCCGTTGCATTTCCAATTGTTTCAACGAAATAACTCTGAGTCCAAAGTTTACCTCCCCAGAAATAACATTTTTTGATATCTGGGTATAATTTGAAAAACTCTCTGGCTGAAATACTTTTTATCACCTGCATGATCTGACTTGGTTAAATCTTTGGCTCACTTCTTACCACCATATGAATATGGTCTTCAGGTTTTTCCAATTCGACTATATCTATATCGTAGTCATAGCCAATTTTTTTAATTATAATTTTTATCGCTTCACGCTAAGGCTCAGAAAAAACTTTACGTCGATACTTAGGTATCCACACAAAGTAATACATTAGTCTGAAAACATGATGAGAATTTCTTTAAAGTTTCATGTAGTGGATACGACAGACTGAGGCAAGCTCAGTCTACACTATTGAGCACGGGTGCAAGCCCCCAGGATTTTTCGCTACGCTCTATTAAATTTAGCTATTGAAATATAAAACGAATATTTTAAGAGGAAAGAAGCCCACTAGGGTAAGCAAGTGAGCTAAAACGAAGCTAAATAATATTCCGTTATGAGCTTCTTCATGAAACAAGTTAAGTATAGCTGATTTAAATAGTTTACACCTAAAGCATCTACAAAATTAATGAGAAATTATTATCAATACAATAAAACTGTAACTTATAAAGTTAACAGCTCACTTTTTGTTTATTACAACCAGTTTTTAAAACTGTGTAAATAATTGAATTTAAAAATTAAGATAATCCAAGTGGACAATATAAATGGCGCGGTAAGCGCCGGTATATTATAAAGCTGAAATAACCTCATAATTATCACAGATAAAATAATTCCTAAAATTGGTTTTATAAAACCGGCATATCTGCTCGAAACCGCAAACGCTACTAATAAAGCATTAAAACCAAAGAGGCATATGATACTCATATTTTTAAAAATTGTGTTTATAAAAACGATATTTAAATAAAAAAATTTCCCAGCCAAATTAGAGCTAAAACTCAGCAACCATCTATTGTTAAAAGCCGAACAACACCAAGCTAAAGCGGTACACTTGTAATTTAAATGTAAATAAATGTTGTTTTTTTAAACTTCACTGTATAAATTGTGATCGAAGGTCAAACCTCCAACCAGTAAATACATAATCAATTTACAGGAACACACAATGAAAAAAACAATAAAAACAGGACTCATATTTGCTTCACTAATGACTTGTGTCGCAAATGCCAATACAGGGTTAGCATTCATTCATGGTACCGGTAAACAAACCGATGCTAAAAATGACTACTGGACATCAGAGTTTATAGACTCTGTCAGACAAGGCTTACCTAACTCAAATAAATACACAGTCATAAACTGTGATTTCGATCAATTTATGTGGAATGAAAATGCTTCTGGTTGCTTAGCCCAGGGATTAACAGACTTCATTTCAAATCAAGGGATCACTGAGTTAAAACTTATAACACATTCAAATGGCGGCAACATTGTTCGTTGGATTTTATCTAATCCAACTTATGACAGTCGCTATCCAAATATCATTAACAAGGTAAAGCATACAATTGCACTCGCACCATCAAGCGGCGGAACACCCCTTGCCGATGCAGCTGTTGCAGGCAATGCTTTTGAAACCAGCTTAGGCTGGATATTAGGCTATGGCAGCGATGCGGTAAAACAGCAACAAGTGAGTTGGATGAACTTTTATAACCAACAATGGTTATTTGGCACCTCAGGTAGACCAAATTTGCAATCGACCTTTGAAGCCGTCGTTGGAAGTGATGTAGATTCCGCTTTTTGGGATGGCGATAGCTACTGTGCAGGCTATCAGTACCAAGTCGCACTAGAGGTGACTCAAAATTGGTTAGACAGCTGCTCTGATGGCTTTTTAAACTGTAGTTCACAATCTGCTGCTGGCAGTGTTTGGTTTACAGACAAAGAAAAATCAAATGGCAAAGAACCCCTAAGCCACCAGCAAAGTCGACGTAAATGTTTTGGTTTAGATAGCTTATTACGTAATCGTATTTAGGAGATAGCAATGAAAACTTCAAAAACAATAAATCAGTTATCTACAGCCGTCACATTAATAGCAATTGCGATATCTTGTGCTTCACATGCACAAGCTAACAACGATGAGGCGACATTTTATCAATGGCCATCTAGCTATAAAACAGATCTAACAACACAAAATAAAAAAACATATACCAGTAATGAATATTGGCAAGTTGTAACTGGTGCCCAGCTAAACAATGGCATTAAAGTGTATCTTAGCGATGCGTCTACTTTAGTGAAACTCACCCCTAAAGCAAGATTTGATCAAGGAGCAGTATTTAAGCCTCAAAATTTAGAACTTAATCACATTCAATTAGGAAATAACCTAGCGAGTAAGCAAAAGTTAGTACAGCTTGCAGCACAAAAAGAAATGGCATTAGCTGGATTTAAAGATGGCAGTATTGCTTTAAAAGTACAAAATGCATCACTCAATGCACCTAGCGTTTTAAAGTATGCTCAACCGCTTATTGCTGACGATAAATACATAGTGCATGTTAAAGATAAAAATTCAGCATTTAAATTAAACGTTACTGCTCCGCTTGAAATTAAAAAGCAATTTCAACCGCAATTAACAATCAAAGCTGAGCTTACTAATAAACAGTTTTATAATACCGATGTAAGTGCGCGTTTAATTAGCCCTTTAGGTGAATCTGTTGAGCTTAAATATAATCAAGGCAAGATAGATTTTTCTAATGAGTTAGAGCAACTAGGAGCAGTAAAAGGACTATACCAAGTAGAGCTTGATGTCAGTGCAAAACACTTAGCCAATAAAATAAAAAGAACCATCAAGGTGCCTTTTATTCAAACGGCCCAAACTGCAAATGTAGTGACAACAGATATAAACATTCAGTCTAACAATAAAGGTTTGATCAATGTAAATGTACCAGTAAACATTGCTCAAGAAGGTCGTTTTGCCGTAAAAGCCACTTTGCAAGGTTATACTCTGAACAATCAAAAAATAGATATCGCAACAGCTGAAGTTGCAAAATTTTTATCATTTGATGAAAGCTTAAATATGCCTTTTAAAGTCTCCACGCTAACAAAAGGCCCTTACTCTTTAAGTAATATTATTTTGACAGATCAAACAAGAATGATGGTATTACCGCAAACAAGTGTATCAAAAGCAATCATAGAACAAGATAAAGCTTGGTAATTGATATTATTGCTAAGTTCTAAAGGGGCTTTTGAGCCCCTTTTATCTGTTTATAAATATTTTTTAAACCAAGTTATTAATTCTTGGTTTACTTCTTGTCGATGTTTAGTCAACCCATGATTTCCACCAGGGTAAACCACTAACTTATGAGGATGATTCTCTTTTTTTAGTACTGCAGCTAATTGAATAGACTGCTCTACATTGACACGCCAATCCTTATCACCATGAAGTAACAAAATAGGTGCTTTTTTTGGTAATTTATCAGTCCATTTAATAACTGAACGTTTTTCTAATTCTTCAGCTCTATTTTCTTTAAAGTTAGGCACTCTTTTTATAAGCATTTTTTCAAATTTAGGACGTATCTTTAATGCCATTTCTTCATCACTATTACCAGCCCCAACTGCAATTGCTTTTATATTAGGTAATGATTTAGCCGCAATATAAGTTTGCATACCACCACGACTCCAGCCATGCATACCAACTCTACTACTATCTGCATCAGGTATTTCATCTAACAACTGGGTCAAAGCTAAAACATCGTTAACATCCGCACCACCAAATTCATCCTTACCATTATTTTTAATATGCTTTGAGCTGCCTCTATACTGACTACCTATAACTATAAAGCCTTGTTTAGCGAGTGAAGCTAACTTATCAACTTTTGTGATAAATTTAGTTACACCAAAAGATCCATTTCCACCTCTGTTATAAATGATTACAGGTAGCTTTTCTCCTTTTATAAACTTAGGCTTTAGGTAAAAGCCAGCAACTGTAAAGCCGTCTACTTGATAAGTGAAATCAATACATTCAATTGTGTTTTTTACCTGCTCGAACTTTATTGGTGGAAACATTTCATTAAATTTATTTTTATTAAAGTTTTCCTTTTTTTTGCTTAAAAAGCCAGTCCACTTATCATGACTTTGAAAAGGCCCTCTAAAACAAGTTTTAGGGTTATCTATTGCTATTTTTTCTTCAACAAAATTTGCCTGAGCAAAAAAGCTTGTAACTAATGTCGCAGTAATGAAAGCTGTTTTAATGTACTTTCCATGTAATTTTATTTTTTTCATTATTTATCAATATCTTCAAATTAAAATCCAACGTAACTCGTACCTAATTACTTTAGAAAAATCAATCTATTTAAGTTAAATTACCGCCGGCAGAGCCGGAGGCTTATTTGATTACGCCCTCGAAAGGCTAAAGTTAACGCCCAAGGCGTATTAAATTCCAAATTTCAGTTGAGCTCGATGCTCATCTACTTTTTCTTGATTTCGAATATACTCAATCACCATATTTTCATCCAAACCTATCGTAGAAACAAAATACCCTCTAGCCCAGAAATTTTCACCATTGAAGTTTCGTTGCTTTCCTCTAAAGTTTTTTGCTATCGAAATCGCGCTTTTACCTTTTATATAACCAACAATTGTTGAAACTGAAAATTTTGGTGGAATACTAATTCACATATGAACATGATCTTTCATCAAGTGTCCTACTTCTATAATAACGCCTTTTCGTTTTGCTAATTCATGAAAAGTGTCACCTAAATGTTCTTATTGCTCCATATATCAATTTTTGACATTTTTTAGGAATAAAAACGATATGGTACTTACAATCCCATCTTGTATGGGTCAAACTTTTATAATCTCGCATAGGTTGTTTCCTCTTTACTTTTGGTTGAGCAAAGAGATTACATATAGCGCAAGAAATAAATATCTCTGGTGAACAAAAATAACGGATTGAAATGAATAGTTTTTTAGAAAAACTTAACTTTGCAGAAAATACAATTGAATTCACTGATACTATGGCTGTTATAGATGAAAATTACGAATTCACAGCGCAAGAATTTAAAAATGGTGATTTAGTCAATCAAGCAGGTGACAATTCAGGCTCATGTAAAATTTTTTCATTTGCTAAATTAAACCAATTGACCCAAGAACAAACTTTGGCTTACTTTGGTAAATATTACCGAGATGATGTATTGCAAAATCCTTCCAATACCGACCATCAAAATATCAGGAATTTTATGAAAACAGGCTGGCAAGGTATTGAATTTAAAGCCCTGGCATTAAAAGCTAAATAGCCTTAAAAATAGATAAGCACTTATAATTTCTTATCTATTTCCACATTTAATTTATTTAACCAAGCTTGGTGCAAGTTAGCTAATTCGCCAGATGTTTTTAGCTCCTCATATGCTTGCTTAAAATCATTAACGATTTCTAATGGCGTATTTTTACTCATAGCTATATATAAATTATTCGTTGTATTATTAAATTGATAAACACGCGAAACATCAGTAAAGCTATGCCCTAATGTTTTTAATCGCCACCTTAAGACGAGCTCATCCCCCGCCATGAAATCAACGCGCTCTTTCATTAACAAACCAATAGCTTGATCTTTGTCTCGTGTTAACTGTAAATTTTTTTTAGGGAAACCATCTAATGACTCTAAATAACTATGAAACCTAAACCCCCTCACTTCAGCAAATGTATAATTAGAAATGTCATGTTCAAACATAATATTATATTCTTTAGCTCTCTCACTTTTACACCAAATACTTGGTGTTAGGCGCCCCGTTTTACCAACCCAATGAAATAAAGCTTCTCGTTTTGGTATACGTGATAAAGCAAGCATCACAGCGTATTGTTCTGTTGTAATATTTTTATAAGCACGAGCCCAATTAATTTGATTATAATTTACCTGATACTGTGTTTTTTCTGTTAAACGCCTAAAAATAAGTTCACTAAAACCGGATATTTCACCATTATCAATTATTGAATAAGGCGGTATATGATTTGCGTAAACCTCTAAAGGTTGGGGCACCTTGGGAACAGTAACCTTTTGAGAAAAAACATTACAACTAAATAACATTATTATTAGTAGCAATGGAATATTACGCGTCATAAAAAACCTTCATAAAATTAGTTGGCAGATAATATACAAACCTAGTAACTATTTCAAAAAACAGAGCGATAAATACACATTATATAAAAACTAAATTGTAACAATATTGCACCAACCAAAATAAATTGCTAACTTTTAACAAACAAAAGTTATAAGTATTTTTTATGTCGCAATATAAATTTGAACAGTTTCAATTCAATAGTGAAAACTACCAGTTAACAAAAAATAAAATCAAACATACTGTTCGCCCAAAAACTGCAATGCTTTTGGCTTATTTAATTGCAAATAGACATAAAATAATCAGTAAAAAAGAGCTATTCAAATCAGTATGGCTGACAGAGCATGTGCAAGACCATACTTTATTTCAAGTGATCAGTGAGATAAGAAAACTATCCGATAATGAGCTTATTCGTACACAACCTAATTTAGGTTACCAATGGGTGGCTGCCACCAGCGAAATTAAAAATACACAACAAAAAGCATACCTTGGCATAGCTGTAAGTATTTTATGTCTCGCTTCATCTGCTTTATTTTTTACAAGCAATAATCAAACAGATATTAACAATACTAATTTACCTGCAATCACTGCTTATTCAAAAGCTGTTGTGGCTTTATCTCATGGTGATAATCAAGAAGCTCAAAAGTGGTTGCAATTTAGCTTAAAAGAAAATCCAGAATCAACAGAAACAAAACTGTTATTAGCTGAAAGTTTATTTCAACAAAATAAATTAACTGCTTCAGAGTCATACGCCAGAGAAATATTAAATAATAAAATAGCCTCATCATATAACTACTCGATGGCTTCAGACCTATTAAGTCGAATTTACGACAAGCAAGGTATGGTATTTGATGCACTGCAATATGCGATTAATGGTGCAAATGTTTTAAAAGCCTCTCAATCGGTATGCTCTATCGCTGCTACTGACGAAAGAGTCACATCATTATTAAAAGTAATAGGTGATAGCCATAACTCTCAGCAACAAAAAGATAAAATAGCCGAAAGCTATTATAAAAATAACGAAAACTATCAAGATGATTTAAAACAAAACAAATTATATTCAGATATGTGCGATCAAATTAAAAAGCTCTCAATCCATGATAAAAAAGCAGTATGTATTCCTTTAAAAGAGTCTGAATTTTTACTTTCAAACACGATTTATCTGAAAGACTCGTTTAATTCATAAGCTATTGTTTAAGCTTAATATATAGATATTTATAGGTCTTTATAGATTAATTAACTCACTTATATACACAATTTATAATATAACTTCCTTAACAATAAAGGAGTTAAATTATGAAATTAAAATCACTGAGTTTCGCACTCTCATTATGCTTTTATTCAAGCAGCAATCTTGCTCAAAGCCAAACTAAAATCATTGTAGAACCCAGTATAAAAAATAAAATAATCGCACTATTGCAAACTAAAAAAGAACTGAAAATAACTCAGTACGATTCACAGTTAATTGAAATTAATTTAGGGACTAAAACACTATTTGCAAGCAGCGATGGTAAATATATTTTTGCTGGCGCAATAATAGATACTCACAGCAAAACAAACATTGTTGAATTAAAAGAAAAACAAAATAGAAAATTTAAATTAGACAATTTATCTAAAAATATGCAACTCAGCTTTGCATCCACTACTGAAGAGCAACATCTAATCACTTTATTTACTGATATAGATTGTGGTTATTGCAGACAATTTCATAAACAAATTCCAGAACTCAATGCCAGGGGAATTTCAGTAAATTACATTATGTTACCTAGAGCAGGATTAAACTCTCCCTCATTTGATAAAACAAACTCCGTATTGTGCTCTGATAACCCGCAACATAATATGACTTTGGCTATGAATAATCAATTTAGCACTCATAACGCATGCAAGAGTAATTTAAAACAGCAGCTTGCTTTAGCTTCTGAATTTGGCATTAATTCTACGCCAACAATCATATTTCCAGATGGCTCGATAACTCCAGGATACCTCACAACAAAGCAACTCACTCAAATTCTTAATTAGGAACTGATATGAAATATAAACTTTTAGCCTTAGTTAT
Source organism: Pseudoalteromonas sp. '520P1 No. 423' (assembly GCF_001269985.1). NCBI lineage: Bacteria > Pseudomonadati > Pseudomonadota > Gammaproteobacteria > Alteromonadales > Pseudoalteromonadaceae > Pseudoalteromonas > Pseudoalteromonas sp. '520P1 No. 423'. Next base: position 3,961,597 of record NZ_BBZB01000001.1, read on the forward strand.
TTTATTCGTTTCAACATTAGCTAATGCAACACAATTCAAACTGGGTGAACATTATACTGAAGTTAAAACCCCCTTTAAAACAGAAAAGTCTGTTATTGAATTCTTCTCTTTTTATTGCCCGCATTGTTATAAACAAGAACCCGTGATGAAAAATCTCATCGCTAATTTACCGAGTGATGTTATTTTTAAGAAAAATCATGTTGATGGCATGCCAGGTAAAAATTTAGAAATTGAACAAGCACTTACTAAAGCTTTGATCACGGCTGATATCCTTAAAGTAAAACAGCAGATAACGCCAATTATTTTTAGCTATATTCATAAAAATAAAGCTAACTTTAATTCCATCAAAGACATTAAAAATATATTTTTATTAAATGGCATTAAAGAAAAGGATTTTGATAAAGCTTTTAATAGCTTTGCCGTGAAAACACAATTTAATAAGGCACAACTAAAAACCGCAGTTTTAAGAAAACAAGGCGTAACAACTGTACCAACGGTAATTATTAACGGCAAATATAAAGTCGAAACACATAAAATTAGCAATCAAAGTCAATATAATGATTTAGTAATTTACCTACTCACTAAAAACACTTAATCCACACTGAGGCAAATTTAATTTGCCTTTTAAACCCCCGCTATAATTTGTAAAATATAAACAGAACCTAAATTTTAACTAATGAAACTTAAACCCTCAGTTATACATCGTAAAAAAATAAAATTCACCGCAATTTTAATAGGTCATTTTTTCCATTAATGTTATGGTTACGAAATTTTGAAATTTGAGTACTTTTTAATGACGACAACTACAGTCTCAGCGCCTAATAAGGAAAAAGGTTGGTTTAATCGCTTTTTAGCTACGGTTGAATTTTTAGGTAACATGTTACCTCACCCTATTACCTTGTTTGCTTTATTTTGTTTAGCCATCATCATATTCAGCGGCATTGCCAGTTGGTTTGGTTTATCTGCAATAGATCCGCGCCCAATAGGTTCCGCAGGTAGAGAAGCTGATGGCGTGATTGAAGTTGTCAGTTTATTGAGTGCTGATGGATTACAAAGAATCGTTACGGGTTTAGTAACTAACTTCACCGGTTTTGCACCATTAGGCACAGTATTAGTTGCACTATTAGGTGTAAGTGTTGCTGAACATTCAGGTTTATTATCTGCATCAATGCGCGGCATGGTAATGGGCGCATCAAAAAGATTAGTTACCTTTATGGTGGTATTTGCAGCTATATTGTCTAATACCGCATCAGAGCTAGGCTATGTTGTGCTGATCCCATTAGCCGCTATGATATTTCATAGTTTAGGTCGCCATCCTTTAGCGGGTCTTGCAGCTGCATTTGCCGGCGTATCTGGTGGTTATAGTGCTAACTTATTATTAGGCACGATAGATCCTTTACTTGCAGGTATTACAACTCCCGCGGCGCAAATGATAGATCCTAATTACCAAGTAGGTCCTGAGGCTAACTGGTATTTCATGATGATTTCAACTGTATTAATCGCTATTTTGGGCACCTTTGTTACAGAAAAAATTGTAGAGCCGCGTTTAGGTAAATATAACGACAATGAAGCCAGTATTGATTTAAGCCAAAACAGCATAGATCACTTAACTGTAACAGAGAAAAAAGGCCTAAAATATGCAGGTATTGCTTTATTAGTGATGTCTGGCTTATTAGCACTTACAATCGCACCAAGTGACGGTATTTTAAGACATCCAGACACAGGCCTAGTAGCAGGCTCTCCTTTCTTAAAAGGCATCGTTGTATTTATCTTTATCACATTTGCCATTCCTGGCTTTGTTTATGGTCGTGTTGTTGGCACTATGCGTAATGATAGAGATGTCATTGATGCGATGTCTAAAAGCATGAGTTCTATGGGCATGTATATCGTATTAGTCTTTTTTGCAGCGCAATTTGTTGCGTTTTTCAAATGGACAAACCTAGGGACTATTTTAGCGGTAAATGGCGCGACATTGTTACAAGCGATGAACTTAACAGGTCCTGAAGTATTTGTACTATTCATTCTAATGTGTGCCTTTGTAAACTTAAGCTTAGGCTCTTCTTCTGCACAATGGGCTATTACAGCACCCATTTTTGTGCCGATGCTAATGTTAATTGGTTACGCACCAGAAACCATTCAAGCGGCTTATAGAATTGGCGATTCCGTAACAAACTTAATCACCCCTATGATGAGTTATTTTGGTTTAATTCTCGCGGTAGCAGTTAAATATAAAAAAGATATGGGCATAGGTACTCTTATCGCCACGATGCTGCCTTATAGTATTGTCTTCTTTTTTGGTTGGGTTGCTTTATTTTATGTTTGGGTATTTGTTTTTAATATGCCTGTAGGTCCTGGTTCACCTATTTATTACCAGCCATAAATAATACCCAAAGCGTTAGATATTTTATAAAAAGCCAGGTTATCCTGGCTTTTTTATTCTTCACATTTACGTATACTCAATTGCATTAAATCTCACTTAAAACAATATAATGAAAAAAACGATTATCACAGTTATTATCATAGTTGCTTCTATTGGTGTTTATCACAACCTTCCTAAAAATGAAGTTAATGAAAATGTCACTTTAAATAGCGCTCTCTTTGAACAAGCAGCTAACCATGGCAAACTCAAATTAGATGAGATAGATGAAGCATCCGGCTTAGTCGCAAGTCATAATAATCCAAGAGCTTTTTGGACTCATAACGACAGTGGAGATAAAAATCGCATTTTTTTAATATCTCAATCAGGTGACAACCTAGGCACTTATACCTTAGAAGGTGCGATTGCTCGAGATTGGGAAGATATCAGTATAGGACCAGGCCCCAAAGCTAATACTAGCTATTTATACGTGGGTGATATTGGTGATAACCGCGCTCAATACAAAGAAAAAGTAATTTACCGTTTTATGGAGCCTAATGTCAGTCAGCAAGCCAGTGATAACCAAATCAACATTGCAAAAGAGCATATTGATACTATCACCTTCGAATTCCCTGATGGCAAGCGAGATGCTGAAACTTTAATGGTAGATCCGATCACCAAAGATATTTTTGTTATTTCAAAACGAGAAAAGCAAGTCGGTGTTTATGTTGCTCGCTACCCACAATCAACAACACAGATAAATATATTAACTAAGGTAGCAACCCTTGATATCCATAAAATAGTCGCGGGTGATATTTCAGTTGCTGGCAATGAAGTATTATTAAAAGACTATCAAAATATTTATTACTGGAAAAAACAAGCTAATGAGTCCATTGAAGAACTATTAACAACAGCACCTCAACGTTTGCCCTATAAAGCCGAACCACAAGGTGAAGCAATCGCATGGAAACAAGATAGCAGTGGATTTTATACATTAAGCGAAGCATCGAGCAGTGGCGCAGCTAAAATGTACTTTTATAAAAGAAAATAAAAATATAAACAAGTTAATACAGTCCATATAAAGAACTGTATTAAATTGATTCTCATATTTATCATTTAATTTCCCCCTTAATCACCAAATTTATCCGTTTAACACATAAGTCTCATCTCTCTTTTTAAAAACGCTAATCTAGACCTATCAAAACAAAACAGTCATCAATAATTTAACGCTTATATAGCACAGGGAACGACTATGAAAACATTAAAAGTATTAGCAGCAACTATCGCATTATCTTCAGTAACACTTGCAGGCTCTGCAATGGCAGATACTAAACATATTCAAGCGACTGATAACTCAGTTTCAACTGAAATTTGTGTTGCTGCAGCAAAAGGCAAGCTTATGAAGTTTAGCCAAGCAGTTACAAAGTCACGCCTTTCAATGAAAAAAGTCGCTGATGTAGTTAGCTGTAATGGACTTGATATTGCCAGCTTCGCACAAGAACAAGGTGCCAATAAAGTCGCTAAAAAAATTAATAGCTACCGCACACAACCGGCACAATATATCGCTAAAATTTAAAGTTATATGTAATAAATAACTTTAAACTGAGAATCAGTCATCAGCTAAAAAGCCGCACTTTAAAGTACGGCTTTTTAGTGTTTAAATTCTTTTACACATATTTTATTAGATTAAATTTGTGACACTTACTAACTATGATTACAATAACTTTAAGTATTAATCTAAAGCTTCCTTTTAATGAAACCACATATTCAGACACTGCTCACTTTATTGACTAAAAAAGACTTTAAAGCGCTTTTAGCTTTTTACCAGCAATCTAACGAGATTGAAAATATAGACCAATTAGCATTTGTATATCAGCAAGGTCAAAAGTCTTTATCTGTGTTTGAGTTTTACCAGCAAATTGCAACTAAATTCATAGAATCAAAAGGCTTACCCGAAACACTGATAAATCAAATTAATACGAGTGACGCATTAAGTTTTTTTACGCCTGCACTACAGCTAAATGACAATTTTAGTAAAGTAAATCAGCAACAAAGAAATGCTCTGCACTTTTTATTAGTGGGTAAAGCACAATACTCAGAGTTACCGCCATTTAACTACTTACGCTCTATGATGTTATTTGAAAGTAATGAATCACTCAGCTCTGCTTTAACACAAAGAGATTATAAAAACTTAACACCAATAGAAGCATATATGCTGGCAAATACTAATTTAAATACTTTGCCTGCGCATGAGTTCACCGCATTATTAGCTTTAATTGAAATTGAAACAGCACAGCAATCCATTGATTTAAAAAATTATGCAAATGTTATACAGGCGGTAAAAATATTATTTAAGAAACAAAATATGACTGTTGATGAAGAATTGCAACGCGTTTTACTCATTGCAACTTATTATGAAAAATCCACTAATCAAATAATAGGCGACTTAATAAACTAGTCAATATTACTCATATACTAAGCTGGTTCTTTAATTAACAATAACCTCCTATCGCTTAGGATATATACGCCTATTACTTATATTTCAATCCACTTTAAGCTAAAATTAGGTAAAATATTATAAATATCTGACTTTAGAGCAAGTGATAAAATAGCTGCAGATTGAGCTTTTATTTACAAAACCAAAAATTTAAAACGAGACTATTTAACATGACATTAGAAGTAAACTGCCCTACTTGCCAAAACAAAGTTGTTTGGAATGAAAAATCAGAACATCGCCCTTTTTGTTCTAAGCGTTGTCAATTAATTGATTTAGGCGAGTGGTCATTTGAGAATAATAAAATTTCGTCACCTATGAAAGTTGATGCTGAAATATCTGCAGATATGATAGAGGATATTGAAGCCATGCTTGCAGCAAATGAGCAAGATTTTTTTAAGGAGTAGATTTTAACGCTTTGAATAAGTTTTTGAATGTATTAAATGCCCCTGACAATGCGAACTGGTTAATTAACCAGTTCGGTAATGAACCACCTGGTTCAGCATAAGCCATATAAGTTATTTCAAGCATACCATCTTGTACTGGAGTTAATCGCCAACTGGCTTCAACCCCCGTTATAGCGATATTGTTACCATTTTTTTCAATGCCATCAGTTAAACTGGGTGGAGCCGTTTTCATTTTAATCAATAAGCTCCCATCGTCATAATACTGATAAATAGAATAAGTCAGCATATCACGATTTTTAAAAGGCCAAGGAGCATTAAATACACTATAAACAATATTCTCAACTTCAGATAAATGTTTTATAACAGATACCGATATAACACCATCTAACCATTGTGTGGCATTCTCAGTATCTTCAAGTAAAAAGACAAAGTCACTTACCTTAGCCTTTAATGTCGTCTGAGCTTTTAATTTAACTAAGCCTGTATGCGTATTTTTTTTATAAACTTTAATCCCAGATTTATTTTTATATAATACCCAAGGCTCAGTTGAATATGCCATGCTTATATTTAATACAGTAAGCATAAATAACAAGTATAATTTTATTTTTCCATTAATAAGCAAGTTACTAATCATTTCGCATCATCAGTATTCAGCGCCAATATGGTGCTGATTTAAATGTCGCTAAACGACTTTGCTCCATTGCTGAAAGCAAATTTTCTGATTTTTGTTCTAGCCAGATTTTGATTTTACTTAAACTGTCATCATTTTGCGCTGAGCATAAACGTTTAAGGTAATCTAAAGTACATAATTCATCAATGCCATCAATTATATCTAACCAAGGAGTTCTAAATTCTTCTCTTAATGCTTGATTAAACAAGTCACCTAAACAACAGCCGCTTAATAAATTCCGCTCTAATTGTTCTTTTTGGGCTATATAGGTTTTTTCTGATATATCCTGTTCTGAACCAATTAAACCTCTAATTTCATGCCAATCTTTTTCAAATAAACTCGCGGCTTTATCTGTTACTTTCTGCTCAGCTAATAGTAAGTGTGTGGCATTCCAATCATTTTGCCATTTTTCATCAACTAAAAAAATAGTCAAATTTAAAATTAAATGATTGTATCGCGCACTACAAAATACTTGATGCATTTTGCTGACGTCAGGATGTTGTAGCTTTAAGTTATCTATAACTTGATTTAACTCAGGTGCGCTTTTTATCTTTTTATAATAAGCATGTTTTTTTGAAGTGTAATTTTTTAGTTGAACAGCCGTTTCAACCCAACTCAACTCTTTTAAAAGCCAGTTTAATTCATCTAATAAAGGTTTGATTTTATCTTTATTTAAAATATTACTAAACAAACCAAAAGCATGAATAATAACGCTTACACCATCATTAATGCGCTTTAAAGTATGTAAAGCCGGGGCATCAAAGTAACATTGCTCATGTTTTTGCACAAACTCGATACCATACTGTAAACATGCGCTAAATGCTTGTTCTAACGTACTATCTGGCGCTAAAGACACCGAGTTTAATGTGCTATCAGCGATAAGCGGTTTATTGTCTGCAATACGATATCCTCGCGCAGCTTTACTATATAATCCAAGCCTAACCTCTGAATGCGAAATTAATTTTTGAGCGAGTATAAATAAATCTGAACGACTACCACTGACCAACTCCATTTCAACTTCACAAATGGTTTCAACTTGATTTGATGCGCTGATCTCCCCTTTATCTAAAACAAGCTCTATTTTAGTGCCAGATTCAGTTTCTAAGATCCAAGTACGGCGTATAAAGTTAGTGCTAAATATTGGATAGATGTTTTTATTTATTGCATCAATCTGCATACCATGAGGCCAGATATTTGCGTCAAATAATGATAAATCAGGATGTTTACCCTCTAAAGGTAAATTGTATTCTGGTCGTTGATGCAAGCCACCAACAACTTTCCCGGCAAGTTTAATGGTTTGCTCACATTGATTATCATTGCATGTTTCACCACCAAAGCAGCGAGTTCTTAATCCAATATCAAGCGCTCTAAACTCTCGACTAGCAGTATCAAAATATGCATTTTGTAAATTTCTAGATGGCTTATTTATCACTTTTTTAGCAAATTCAGTGATAATAGCAGGAATGTGAGCGATGACATTATCTGAGACTAGAAATTTAAGCTCTATCTCAGTATCCGTTAGTTCTGTATCCATTCGGTTTGGAAAATGACTTTAATAAGTAAACAAGTAGTCAAAATAAACTAATCCTTAGTATAAAAGCAAATTTTTTGGAAAATAATATGCCTTCTAAATTATGTACCCTTGCTATTAAACCTTTAACTTCATATTATTAAGGCGCTTTTCATCTTAAAAAATAATCAAAGGCTCAATATGTTAAAACCATTCATTTTTGTCATCGCATTGCTAAGCTTTGCCTCCCATGTTGTTGCCGAAGACAATATAATCAATACAGAGCAAACTGATGCTAAAAAAATATATATTACTGATAGCCTTTATATATATATGCATGCAGGTGCTGGTAAAAACTTTAGAATATTAGGCTCTGTTAATGCAGGCACTGAACTTGATTTTTTAGAACAGGATGATGACTCTGGTTTCACAAAAGTAAAAGATACTAAAGGTAGAACGGGTTGGGTTGATAAACGTTATATCTCTAAAACGCCAGGACTGGCTTTTAAAAATCAAGAATTAACGCAAATAATGACAATTGCACAAAATGATTTAAGAGAAGCACAGATTCAACTACCTAAGCTACAACAACAAAGTGCCATTTTGTTAACTGAGAATACAGATTTAAAACAACAAATAAAAACACTGAATGATAAAATAGAGCAGCAATCAAATTCAACACAAGCCGCTAATGAAAAAGAAAAACAACAATTGTTACTTTATGGTGGTGGTATTGCGTTCACCGGTTTGTTTATCGGTATTTTGCTTACTTTAATGTTGTCACGTCGTAAACGCAGCGGTTGGGCATAAGCTATTGAACATTAAATAGGGTTAGCGAGTACAACAAAGTCTCGCTAACTTAAAACATCTATCCACCTCAAAACGATTAACGCACAGAACTTTCGACCTATGCTATCTCACACTGTAATTAAGATTCTTGAACTACGACACCATCATCATGCTTGATATTTTCTATTACCATATATGTATGATGGGTAGAAACGCCCGGTATATCAACTAAATCACCTAAAACTTCTCTATACTGCGCCATATCTGCAACTCTTATTTTAAGCAAATAATCATAACCTCCCGCCACCATGTCGCACGCTACTACTTGCGGTATCGCAAAAATATGCTTTCTAAACTCTGTAAATACTTCTGTGGTTGATTTCTCAAGTGTCACTTGTACATGAGATACTAAGCTTTGATTTAGTTTCTCTGCGTTTAGCTTGGCAAAATAACCCTCAATATAGCCATCAGCTTCTAGCTTCTTTACGCGATCTAAACAAGGACTTGGACTTAAATTCACTTGCTCTGCTAAATTTACGTTCGAAATTCGACCGTTTTTCTGTAAAGCATCTAAAATTGCTAAATCGATTCGATCTAGTACACGAGTTTTAATAGAAATAGACATATCAGCATAATCTGCGGTTAAATTAAATCAATACCCACTAAAATAGCGGATATTGGCAAAATTCGCCAGCACATCCTGCTGTCATTTCTATAAAATGCTCACCAATTGATAATATATACCGAATTTTAGAGGGTCATCCCATGTTATTTAACGGCAACTTAAAAACAGATTGCGAAATTCGTCAAAAGATCCGCGATTTTTATCGCATTGATGAAGATAAAGTAATAGATCATATTTTACCATTAGCTGAAGTAGGTGTATCAGCAAGAAGCCGAGCATGGGAACGCGCGCGTCAACTAGTTGTTAATATACGTGAAGATCAACAAGGTCAAGGCGGTGTTGATGCTTTACTAATTGAATTTTCACTGTCTTCTGAAGAAGGCATCGTACTGATGTGTTTAGCTGAAGCTTTATTACGTGTGCCAGATAGCGATACACAAGATGCTTTGATCCGCGATAAACTATCAGGCGGCGACTGGAGTTCTCACTTAGGCAACAGCGACTCTATATTCGTAAATGCGTCATCTTGGGGCCTATTAGTAACAGGTAAAGTTGTAGACTACTCGGATAGAAGCAAAGAAGAGCAATTTGGCTTATTGAAAAAAACCATAGGCCGTTTAGGTGAACCTGTTATTCGTCGTTCTGTACGTGTTGCGATGAAAATCATGGGTAAACAGTTTGTAATGGGCCGTAATATTAACGAAGCCTTAGAGCGCGCTACTGAAAAAGAAAAAAATGGTTATGCCTACTCTTACGATATGTTAGGCGAAGGCGCTCGTACTATGACGGATGCTGAGCGTTACTTCCAAAGCTACATGAATGCGATTCATGTTATTGGTAAAGCGGCAAATGGTCGTGGCCCAATAAAAAGCCCAGGTATTTCAATTAAATTATCTGCACTTCATCCCCGTTATGAATTTAGCCATTCTGAGCGTGTTGTAGAAGAGTTAATTCCTAAAGTAAAAGAATTAGCACTCGTAGCTAAAAGCTATGATATAGGTTTTACAGTTGATGCAGAAGAAGCTGACCGTTTAGATATCTCTTTAGATATCATTGAAGCTGTTTTTTCAGATAATAATTTAGGTGACTGGAATGGTTTTGGTTTAGCTGTTCAGGCATACCAAAAACGCGCTACTTTTGTAATTGATTGGTTAGTAAACTTAGCACACAAAGCTGGCCGTAAAATGATGGTGCGCTTAGTAAAAGGCGCATATTGGGATACAGAAATTAAAACATCTCAACAAGATGGTTTAGAAAACTTCCCAGTATTTACACGTAAAGCATCTACAGATGTATCTTACAAAGCCTGTGCCATTAAGTTAATGAATGCACGTGATGTAATTTTTCCTCAATTTGCAACGCACAACGCATACTCAGCAACAACGATTTTAGAAATGGCTGGTGACAATCATTCTAACTTTGAATTCCAGTGTTTACACGGTATGGGCGAGTCTTTATTCAAGCAAATTATTGCTGAAGATAAAGTGCAATGTCGTATATACGCACCAGTAGGTGAACATGAAGACTTATTAGCGTACTTAGTACGTCGTTTACTTGAAAATGGTGCTAACTCGTCATTTGTCAATGCGATTGTTGATGAAACACAGCCAGTTGAAACTTTATTACATGATCCGGTAGAAAAAACACAGTCTCTTAAAAACAAAGCCAATACACAAATCGCACTACCGATTGAGATATTTGGTGAAGAGCGTGATAACTCAAAAGGCATGGATTTAACTGATATCAACCACATTTCACCTTTCAAAGAAAATCTTGATAAGTGGTTCACTGAAAATCAAATTAGTAAATCTGATGTACCAGAAGGTGCACATGCGGTTTTAAACCCTGCAAATCATGATGAGATTATTGGCCACTTAACCCATCACGATGAAGCACAAATGAAGCAGCTGATTGTTAATTCAGAAGCCGCTTATACTGATTGGTCTGCGACACCGATAGCAAAAAGAGCCGAGTTATTACGCCGTACAGCTGATATTTTAGAGCGTCATCGCGATGAGCTAATTGCTATCTGTATTAAAGAAGCGGGTAAAATCCCACAAGATGGTATTGATGAAGTACGTGAAGCAGTAGATTTCTGTCGTTATTACGCAGCTCGCGCCGAAGAGCTAGCAAAAGATGATCGCTTTGAAGCACGCGGTGTGATTTTATGTATCAGCCCATGGAACTTCCCGCTAGCTATTTTCTTAGGTCAAGTTGCTGCAGCGATTGTGACTGGTAATACAGTAATTGCTAAGCCAGCAGAGCAAACAAGTTTAGTAGCACTTCGTACTATTGAATTAATGAAAACTGTTGGCCTACCTGAAAACGTAGTACAAGCAGTTATTGCTCGCGGTAGCAAAGTAGGCCAAGTGATTGTGCCTGATACCCGTGTTAAAGCAGTAATGTTCACAGGTTCGACAGAAACGGGAACTCGTATCTCTCAAACACTGGCTGAACGTGGTGGCGATCAAGTGCCATTAATTGCTGAAACTGGTGGTCAAAACTGTATGATCGTCGATTCTACCGCTTTACCTGAGCAAGTTGTTGATGATGTGATTTCATCTGGTTTTCAAAGTGCAGGTCAACGTTGTTCAGCATTAAGAGTATTGTTTGTTCAGGAAGAAATTGCTGATAAAGTAATTACAATGCTCAAAGGCGCGCTTCAAGAACTACATATTGGTAACCCAGCAATGCTTTCAACAGATGTTGGTCCCGTAATCGATCAAAAAGCATTTGATGCATTAAATGATCACGTTGAGTACCTTAAAGGTCGCTCTACTTTACATTATGAATGTAAAACGCCAGAGATGGGTGATACAGGCAATTTCTTCTTTGCACCTCGTTTATACGAAATCAGTGACTTATCAGTACTAACAAAAGAAGTATTTGGCCCATGTGTTCATGTAATACGTTTTAAAGGCTCTGATTTAGAAAATGTTATAAACCAAGTTAATGCCACAGGTTTTGGTTTAACTATGGGTATTCATACTCGTATTGAAGAACGCGCAAATTACTTAGCTAAAATGTCTCGTGCCGGTAATGTTTACATTAATCGTAATATGATTGGCGCTGTTGTTGGTGTACAACCATTTGGTGGTCGCGGTCTATCTGGAACTGGCCCTAAAGCTGGTGGTCCAAATTACTTAACACGCTTAGTAACTGAAAAAGCATCACCAACAAGCATTCAGTCAACAAGTGTTAAAGCGACAGATACTGAAATGTCTAATTTACCTTCAGCGCAAGAGCAAGTAAATAAACTACTAACAAATGCAATGAAAGTAGAAAATTTATGGCGCATGGCACCGCTTAATGATCGTATTTCAGCCATACGTCAACTACTTGCAAAAGTAGCAACTGTTGAGATCGTAAATGAATTAGCCGATGATTTAGCACTGACGTTATCTGATGCGCGCACGCAATTAAACAACATTGAAAAACGCTTAGCTAAGGCAACTGTTTTACCAGGACCAACTGGCGAATCTAATATGCTTTACCTTGAGCCTCGCGGCTGTGTTGCATGTTACGCAGATAAAGATACTTCATTTAATTTTTGGGTGTTATCTATCGTTACAGCACTTGCTACGGGTAATACAGTGATCACAGTCGTTTCTGACTTATTCCATGACGAAGCTCTAGCATTTAGAGATAAATTAATTTCGACTGGTGTTGCTGAAGGTGTACTGCAAGTAACTAAATTAAGTCACTTACAATCACTTCTTGCACATCCTAAATTGGCTGGTTCAGTGATAGGCAGCGGTTGTGAGCGTAAAGGGTTTGTTAGTGAGCAGTTAGCTGCACGCAGTGGCGCGATTCTACCTGTGATCAGTTCTGAGTATTATGATACGTTAATTAATCGTTTGGTAACTGAAAAAACTGTAAGTATCGATACAACGGCCTCAGGTGGCAATACTTCTCTAATGACTTTAACTGAAGAAGATTAAACCTTAATTTCAGTTATCTTATGAAAATTTAGCGGAGGGAGCTCTCCCTTCGCTAACATTATTTTTAAACTTCCCACATTTTAAATTTCAGTTTTAAAATTGGAATTATCCCTTATATTTTGCTAGTTTTAATCTATCTACTGCGCTTTGGCTCTTCAAATCTTTATGTTACAGAAACTATCGATAGGTCAATTACAACCCGGAATGTTTGTCAATAATGTGACTAAGCAAAATGGCAGTGTTCAAGTTAAAAATCAAGGTTGGGTACGCACACAATCAAGCATTAATAATTTGATAAAATCAGGTATTCTTGAAGTCGAGATTGATTCAAGTAAAACGATTATTGAAAAAACAAATAATCAAACTGAAGAGGAAGAACCGATAAATGAAGCACCTTATGATCCAACATATGCAAGTGTTAGCCTAGATAAAGAGATTAACAAAGCTAAAAAACTTTATAAAGAAGCCAAAGATCTACAAACCAAAGCGTTTAAAAGTATAAAAGCAGGTAGAAAGGTTGAAATAGAACCTTTTAAAGAAGTCGCCAATAGTTTTATTGATTCAGTATTTCGTAATCAAGATGCACTTGCTTGCATTACCCGTATTCGAGAAAAAGAAGCTTATCTTTTAGAGCACTCTATCAATGTATCTGTATTAATGACAATTTTCGCCAAACACCTACATATAGACCGTGAAATAATTCATGAGCTAGCAACGGGTGCTTTGCTGCATGATATCGGAAAAATAAAAATTGAAGATGAAATTTTAAATAAACCAGGAAAATTCACAGATAGCGAATTTGATGAAATGAAAAATCACGCCCGCTATAGCAAAGAAACCCTCGAGGAGGCTGGATTATCAGGGATCGCTGTAGAAATTGCTGGTTACCATCATGAGCGACTTGATGGTAATGGCTACCCATATGGCTTAAAAGGAGATGAAATCAGCCAGTATGTTCGCATGATTTCAATTGTGGATGTATATGATGCGCTCACAGCCAAACGTGTTTATAAAAATGATATGCCACCAATCAAAGCATTTAAAATATTAAAAAAAGACACTCCAGCCTGTTTTGACGAAGTACTGTTAAATAAATTTATTGCATGTATCGGAGTTCATCCAGTGGGTACTTTAGTTAAATTAACCAGTCAAAAACTAGGTATTGTATCTAAAAGTAACTTCCAAAACCCTTTGAAGCCATGCGTTAAATTATTTTATAGTGCAAAACACCATCACCATACAGAAGTGAAAGATATTGATTTATCCAAAAAAAACTGCACGGATGAAATCGAAAGATCAGTAAAACCAGAAGATTTTAATATCGAATTAATGCACTTTTTTAAAACCGTATTTTTAAATTAAATGGATAATCTTAAAAAAGTATCTATTACTAAACTCACTATTGGTTCTTATGTAGAAAAAGTATCTAAGCAACTTAGCCAAGTACAATAATAAAAACAGGCTGGGTGAAAGATAAAAAGGCTACCTCAGAGCTTAAAAGAGAAGGAGTGATTGAAGTTGTTATAGATTTAGATCGACAACAAAAAGAAAAAAAACACTTAACAAACCAGACGAAAAGTAAATTTTTCAGAGTCTATCCCAATTGTATTAGCTGGCTTAGTTCATGATTTAGGGAAATTATTACTGTAAACAAAGCTACAAAGAACTTCTAATTCATTCACTAAAGAAATGAATATTCAACGGCAACAACATGTTAAATTAACAATGCAAATTTTAAAAATAAGCCAGAGGCTCGACTTCGGCATATCAATATTTAATGACTCAATCACCAGAGTTTTTGATCCCGATTTATTGCAAGCCATCATTAAAAGTAGTGGTGTGTATGTCGCTGGCAGTTTAGTCAAACTCAAAACTGGAAAAGTCGGTTATGTAAAAGAGTTTAAACTCGATACAGCAAGCTCGCCTATTGTGCACTGTTTTTTTAATGCACGCTTTAACCATCATATAGAAGCATCTGATATTGATTTATACGCAGAGTTTATTGAAGATGCTATTGAAGCGACCATAAATAAAAGCGATAACAAACTTGCGTTAGAGCAATATATATAAGTTTATTTATAGTATATAAAGCTAAAGTAACCAATCATCCATAGCTGACATACTAAAGCGATAACCCTCAATACTCATTAAAGTCATTTCAGGGGCTATCTCTAATATTTTTATAGGCCCTAAACTATCTCCCTCATACAATTCCTTATTATTTAATTTTATCCAACGTCTGCTAGCATCAGTTGCATAAATATGAGCTTGATAAGTAATTTCAGGAATTAAACTTTGTATTACATCAGGCAATAACTGAATTGGCTGCGCCATTGCTGAGTCTTTGGTTGCAGTTGTTACTTCATAGCTATCATTTTCTTGGGTTGCTGCAACAGCCCTCGCAAATGCAGTTTTCAACGAGTCTGGTAATTTCGCGATTTCATTATTATCACTATTAGTTTGCGCACTGTTTACGTTTGTAGAAAGTTGCTCAATCGGCTTACCAACTACTTTATATTTACTGTAATCAATCTGTGTTTGTTGTGTATTTTCAACCTGCAATTTTTGATTATTAGGGTACGCATTTTGGACAATAGGCTGATAAGCTTGACCATTAAAATTATTTTGTACTGGCACTAATTGATATTGTGTTGGCATAGTTTGCTGAACAATAACTGGCGCTGTTTGCACAGGCATGGTCAATGTTTGGGCCTGTGGTTTTGTCACTAATGTTTCATTAATCGCTTCAACAGAGTTTTGTTTTACAATATTAGATGTAGGAATTTTTGACTCTTGAAACCATCTTCCAGCCATAAAACCAACAGATAAAATAACAACTAAAGCCAATACAGCTATTAATGAAAAAGCCAATTTACGGTAAAAATTCAAATCTTTTTGCTGTGAATAATTTTGGCTTGTATCTTTTGCATTTTGCGCAGCTCGGCTCACTTCACCTTGCTCTGACTGCTTTAATGCATCTAATAAATATGACATGAAATCCTATCCTAATTCAATTCCCGTAAAAACAGGATTTGTTAGCCTCTTATTCAACTTTGAAAAAGGGCATTAATTTGTAATACATACCACGTAGTGATCTTTATAGAGATACGCAGCAGATCTTTTTAAAAAATAAATGACAAAGCAAAACCCGTTGTAATGCACAATAATGCAGCAATAGACAGCATTACTGGAGAGGTGATTTTACTTGGCTCTTGCTCTTGTTGTAAAGGCAGCACTTCTGTTGCGGCTTGTTTTACTATGAGCTTATTAACGTATTGCTGCTGATTAGCAAATGCGCCCATCAGTGCCCTATCGCATAATAAATTAATTAACCTCGGGATCCCTGCTGTAAGCTGATGGATCAATTTAATTGAATTAGTTGCAAATATAGGAGCGTCAGTACCCGCTTTATGTAATCTATGTTGAATATAAGCAAATACCTGCGCCTCAGTTAAAGGTAAAAGGTGATATCTCGCAGTGATCCTTTGTGCTAATTGGCGCAATTCATTACGTTTTAATAATTGTTGTAATTCCGGCTGACCAACTAGAATTATTTGCAATAGCTTTTTATGGTTGGTTTCTAAATTGGTTAATAGTCTTAACTGTTCTAATACTGCAGGTGCAAGATGCTGTGCTTCGTCAATAATCAACATAGTATGACCACCAGATTGATGGTTTTTCAACAGTCTATTTTTAATTTTATCTGTTAAATTTTTTAAACTTGCATCAGATTTTTTATATCTAATGCGAAGCTCATCACAAATACTTGCAAGCAGCTCCAACTCAGACAAAGATGGGTTTAATACAAAGGCTACCTGCGTGGTATCAGGCAGCTCTTCAAGCATACACCGAGTAACAGTTGTTTTACCTGTGCCAACCTCACCGGTTAACAAAACAAAACCTCCCGCATCACCTAAGCCAAATGTTAAATGCGCTAAAGCTTCTTTATGTCTATCACTTAAAAATAAGTATTCTGGATTAGGGGCAATAGAAAACGGTTTTTCTTCTAAACCAAAAAAGCTTAAATACACAAATAACCTCACTGCAAAATATACAAGATAATCCACACTATAATGACAAAAATCAGCTCACAAAAATACAATAAAACATAAATTAAACGGCTTTTAGTACCAAATAAGGAAAACCACATGATATTTTATGGTTTCTATATTACCCATAAACTAAAACAATCAATTTATAATCTGATAAAATAACGTAATTACTGACAAGTTTAAATTTAAAAATGAAAATATACTTAGTAGGTGGTGCTGTACGTGATGCATTATTGAATCGAACAATCAAAGAACGTGATTATGTGGTGATTGGCGCGACAATTGCTCAAATGAAACATCAAGGATTTACACAAGTCGGTAAAGACTTTCCGGTATTTTTACATCCAAAAACCAAGGATGAACACGCCTTAGCACGAACAGAAAAAAAGCAAGGCAGTGGCTATACCGGTTTTATATGTGATTTTAATCCTAGTATCACACTTGAAGAAGATTTAATTAGACGCGATCTCACAGTAAATGCTATTGCACAAGATGAAACAGGGGAAATAATCGACCCTTATAATGGTAAAGCTGATCTCAAAAATAAAATACTACGCCATGTATCTAGCGCATTTAGTGAAGACCCATTACGTGTTTTACGTGTTGCCCGCTTTGCTGCTCGCTATCAATATCTTGGTTTTACCATAGCAGAAGAAACCATGGCCTTAATGGCTAATATGGTTACAAGTGGTGACCTTAATACACTGACACCAGAGCGTGTATGGATGGAATTTGATAAATCATTATCTGATGGCAATTTTTTTACTTTCTTAAAAGTCCTAGATACTATCAAAGCGTTAAACTGCATTGCACCATCCCTCAATGCGCTATTTTCTGATACAAAAAATGAATTATTAAGTCAACGATTAGTTAATACAGAAGTTGACAGCGATATTCTATTTAGCCAACTCGCTGATTTTTTATCTCAAGAGCAAGTTAAACAATTAATTACTGATTT
Organism: Pseudoalteromonas sp. '520P1 No. 423'; assembly: GCF_001269985.1. Taxonomy (NCBI): domain Bacteria; kingdom Pseudomonadati; phylum Pseudomonadota; class Gammaproteobacteria; order Alteromonadales; family Pseudoalteromonadaceae; genus Pseudoalteromonas; species Pseudoalteromonas sp. '520P1 No. 423'. The sequence continues at coordinate 3,979,399 of NZ_BBZB01000001.1, forward strand.
AAAGCTGCCAAACCAATATAAAGAATTAATACTTTTAAAACACAGCCATCAAGCTGACTTATTAAAAGCTGATAATCTTACTGGTAGTGAAATGCTTGCGTTATTTAATAAAGTAGATATTTGGCGACGACATGACCGCTTTGAGCGATTAATAAAATCTCTGCAAGGTAATGCATTATTTACACAAATCAAATGTGAGACATTAGAAAAATCATATAAAATTGCTGCCGCTGTAACTGCTAAGCAATTTGTTGAACAAGGCATTAAAGGCCCTGAAATTGGCAAAGCAATTATGGCTGAAAAGTTACATTTATTAGAAAAGTTTTTAGCTAATCATTAGGCTTTAAACTTTTTAATAGTTTAGCTACTGACGTTGAAATACGTTTTTTACGAATGTTTTTATCTAAGCTTGGCTCTAAATATAGTTGAATAGAGCCTCGCCATGCAGCTTTCCTTTGTATGGGATCAACTATAGCAACAATTAATGTACCTTGTTTTAAATCACTATCATTGCTTAGCTCAGGAAAAAGCTGGAACAACTCTAAGTACTCAGAACTTGTAAAGTTATCATCAGCAACAGCTAATGCGACAACTTGATATTGTGTTTCTTCTAAACCAGGAGCAAGGCTAAAATTAAAGCCTTTACCTATAATTTCTTGTTCAATCTTATGTTTTATTAATTGCGTAAATTCCGATTTTTCGGATTTTTGTAGTTCTGTTGGACTTTGCGTCCCTGTATATATTTTAAAATCTGCATACCAAGTGAGCTCTGTTTGTCGTGATATTGGTATTTGAGGATTACTTACTGCGACTACTCTTTTCTCTTTTAAATCATTAGGGTTGTGACTGCAGCCTAATCCTACAAAAAATGATAACAGTGTTATTAGCAGCAATAAGTATTTCATAGCTTGTCCTTTAGTTATAACAAGCCACATTCAAGTGGCTGATTACACCAATCCTATTAAGTTAATGAGCTAATATAAATTAGGAGTGGTATTAATAAAGTAAAAATATAAATAATCCTATACCTAATAATAAACGATAAATGACAAATGGCATCATTCCCATACGCTCTATTATTTTTAAAAATAAATAAATACAGGCATACGCTGAGATAAAAGATAATAATGTACCTAAACCTAAAGTCGCCCAATCAACCGCTTCATTGCTTAAAGCCAGCTCCAATGTGTAATATAAACCCATCATTGAAATAATTGGTATCGCTAATAAAAATGAAAAACGCGCTGCACTTTGCTTATTTAAACCTAGCATCAAACCTGCTGTAATTGTGATCCCTGAACGAGAAGTCCCCGGAAAAACAGCTGCTATAGCCTGCGAAAAACCTAAAATTAAAGCTGATTTCCAATTTAATTGATAAATTGTTTTTGTTTGTTTACCTTTTACATCTGCGTACCAAAGCAATAAACCAAAAACAATAGTTGTGATTGCGACAACCCAAGCATTACGCAGATAAAGCTCTACAAAATCTTTCGCTAAATAACCGATTAATGCTGCAGGAATTGTACCGAGTATAATCCACCACCCTAGTTTACTATCATCAGTAGACTTTGTTTTCATTGTCTCTATGCTGCCTAAAGACTTAAACCAAGCACTAAGAATATCTACCACTTCTTTTTTAAAGTACATAATGACGGCAATCAATGTACCTACATGAACTGCAATATCAAATGCTAAACCTTGATCTTGCCAACCCAAAACTTGTGAAGGTAATAATAAATGCGCTGAGCTTGATATTGGTAAAAATTCAGTGAAACCTTGGATCAAGGCCAATACGATTATTTCGATAATACTCATTTAAAAGATAACTCCACTTTCCATAGTTTTTGTTGCGTTTTATCATATTTTTGCCAGATATTTTTTATTGGCAAATTATTAATTGGATGTATAAATTCAGCTGCGATATCGGCTAATGGCCATAAAACAAAGGCGTTTTTAGTGATCTCATCTCTTGGTAATTGCGCAGGGCTATCACAAACAACATCATCAAAAAATAATAAATCCAAATCAAGGGTTCTTGGGCTGAATTTTTTATCCGATGGTAAACGTCCATTATCTCGCTCTATTTGCTTTAACAATGAACACACATCATTTAATGACATATCCGTATTGGCGCCAGCAACTAAATTATAAAAATTATGACCATCAAAACCAATCGATTCACTTTCAAAAACAGCAGAGCAAATCAAATCAGGAAAATGCGTTTTCAATGTTTTTATTGAATTTACAATATTTAATTCTTTATCCACATTAGAACCAATACTGATAAATATGTTTGCCATTAACTTTACTTACCTTAATTACGCGTATTATTTACTGCACGAATGATTTCAACACCCACTGTATTTGCTTCTTTGACCGCTGCGGGTTTACTGACCCTAACCTTTACTTCACTCACATTAAAGTCAGATAAAATAAATTCAGCAATTTGCTCAACGAGTGTTTCTAATAATTCTACAGGTTTAGCTGTGACATATTTAATAATGCGTTCACTTACAACTGCATAATCAACGGTATCATTAATATCATCAGAATTAGCTGCTGCACGAATATCCGTCAACATTTCAATATCAAAAAACAAACTTTGTTTTGTTTCTTTTTCAAAGTCGTAAACACCAATTATGGTATCAACATGTAATTGGCTTATAAATACTTTATCCATATATGGCATACTCTTAGAATATAATGTGGTAATTCTCTAATTAGGTTATTTGCGTGTATTTGCGCTAAACTTAGCTGGTCGGATACCTTTTTTCGAAAATTTTCCGTACTCTTGCGCCAAACAAACAAATAAATAAGCGGCAGATGATAGCCCAATTTTACTAATTAAAATATAAGGATTATAGTGATAGCTGGATTGATGTTCATATTTGCATACCTTTTGGGATCTATCTCATCTGCAATATTGATCAGCAAAATTTTTCGATTACCCGATCCGAGACATTTTGGTTCAAAAAATCCGGGCGCTACAAATATATACCGTTTAGGCGGTAAGTTTCCCGCCGTACTAGTAATGACTTTTGATATACTCAAAGGCACTGTGCCTGTTTGGGGCGCTTATTTTTTAAAGGTAGAACCCATATATTTAGGTTTCATCGGAATTGCTGCCTGCTTAGGTCATATGTATCCGATATTTTTTGGTTTTAAAGGCGGTAAAGCAGTCGCGACCGCTTTTGGTACTATGTTACCTATCGGTTTATCTCTGGCTGGTTTACTAATTTTTACTTGGGTATTAATAGTGTGGCTTACTGGATATTCATCACTTGCTGCATTATTAACGGTTGCCATTGCACCTATTTATACTTGGTTTATAAAACCTTTATATACAGTGCCTGTACTCATGTTAAGTGTACTCATTATTTTTAGACATCACGAAAATATTGTACGTTTGCTTAAAGGTGAAGAGCCAAAAGTAAAAGATAAAAAAATATAGTTTAATTTATTTAGCGAGCAAATTTAAACCCGCTAACAATATTTATTATTAAATTAAATTGGTGGCAGTGAATCGATAGGCCATCTAGGATATGCTTTCATATCCATAGGCGCATATTGTTTTGCTTTTAACCTTTGCATACCCGCATAGGCAATCATAGCGCCGTTATCAGTACAAAACTCCGTTCTAGGATAAAAAACTTCACCCTGCATTCCTTGCATCATACGTTCAAATTTTTCTCGTAAATCTTTATTAGCACTTACACCGCCTGCTATAACTAAGCGTTTAATGCCCGTTTGTTTTAATGCGCGTTTACATTTTATTGCAAGGGTATCAACTACTGCTGTTTGAAAAGCGTGGGCAATATCAGCTTTAGTTTGCTCACTACAGCCTTCAACACCGCCTTGCTCACGAATCGTGATGGCTGTGGCTGTTTTTAAACCACTAAAACTAAAATCCAGCCCAGGTTTTGACGTCATAGGACGTGGAAATACAAACTTTTTATTTTCACCTTGTTCTGCCATTTTAGCCAATAACGGACCACCAGGGTAATCTAAGCCTAATAATTTAGCCGTTTTATCAAATGCTTCGCCAGCTGCATCATCAACCGACTCACCTAAAATTTGGTATTGACCTATGCCTTTAACTTCAACCAATAATGTATGCCCACCAGATACGAGTAATGCTACAAAAGGAAAGTCAGGTTTTTTATCTTCAAGCATAGGCGCCAGTAAATGTCCTTCCATATGATGGACAGCGACTGCAGGAATATCCCATCCAAATGCTAAAGAACGACCAATAGAAGATCCCACTAAGATAGCGCCAACAAGACCAGGTCCTGCAGTAAATGCAATACCATCTAAATCTTCAGCTGTACAATTTGCTTCTTTAAATGCAGCTTCAATTAAAGGCAGCGCTTTACGGATATGATCTCGCGATGCTAATTCTGGCACCACACCACCATAATCTGCATGAACCTTAATTTGACTGTATAACTGGTGTGCTAATAACCCTTTTTCATCGTCATAAATAGCAATACCTGTTTCATCGCATGACGATTCAATACCTAAAATTCGCATTATTAGTTACTCCCAGCGCCCATTAAAGAGCAAAAAATTATAAAAAAGCCATAAATCAGAGCGCAATTTTACTGACTTACCGCGATTTTGCCAGTGATTAATATATTTACTATAATTAACCTTTACATCAAAAGGTGATTCGGATTACAATACCGCACCATTTTTAAACCAAACGGTCAATTATTGATCGGTATATGAGTTGATCTCATTAGCTATTAGGTAATTTTAATGCCAGTAATCAAAGTAAGAGAAAACGAACCGTTTGACGTTGCACTACGTCGTTTTAAACGTTCATGTGAAAAAGCAGGTATCCTTTCAGAAGTTCGTCGTCGTGAGCACTATGAAAAGCCAACTGCAGAACGTAAGCGTAAAAAAGCTGCAGCTGTTAAACGTCTTATGAAAAAATTATCTCGCGAAAATGCACGTCGCGTTAGATTATACTAAAACTTTTCCCAGAGTCTTGTAGATGAGTTTATTAGTAACACTAAAAGATGCAATGAAAGATGCTATGCGCGCCAAAGAGAAATTACGTCTTGGCACAATACGTATGGCTCTAGCTGCAATAAAGCAACGCGAAATTGATGACAAAGTAACTTTAAATGATGCTGAAATAACATCAATTATTGTGAAAATGGTTAAACAACGTCGCGATGCCCACGATCAGTATCATGAAGCAAGTCGTCAAGACTTAGCTGATATTGAAGCAAATGAAATAAGTGTACTTGAAAGTTTCTTACCGAAACCTTTAACTGAAGAAGAAATTCTTTCACTTATTGACACTGCTATTACTGATTGTAATGCTGCAGGTATGCAAGATATGGGTAAAGTAATGGGGTTAATTAAAAGCAAAGCCGAAGGTCGTGCCGATATGGGAACAATCTCTGGTTTGATAAAGCAAAAATTAACTGCATAAAGTAGCAAATAATTAATTGTTACTAAAAACCGAGCTTATGCTCGGTTTTTTCATTTTTACGATACTTTAAATGATAGCTAGCACTTTCAAAAATAGATAAGAATAGATAAGAATAGATCCAATTGCAATTTTTGGTTATTCTTTACAGTACCACCCCCACTTTATTTACTTACTTAAAAGTTGATGGCTTAGACATTTATGGCTGGAAAAATCCCTCGTAATTTTATTGATGATTTATTAGCTCGAACAGATATTGTCGATTTAATTGATTCCTATATCGGCCTTAAAAAATCTGGTAAAGATTATCAGGCGTGTTGTCCGTTCCATAATGAAAAGTCCCCCTCTTTTACAGTTTCTCAAGATAAGCAGTTTTATCACTGTTTTGGCTGTGGTGCTAATGGCAATGCCATCTCATTTATGATGGAATATGAGAAGCTAGAATTTGTAGATGCCATTGAAGAGCTAGCCTCTTTATTGCATTTAGAGGTCCCTAGAGAACAAGATAATTACTCAAAAGGACCAAAAATAAGCTCTGAACAAAAACGTTCTGATTATGAATTAATGCTTCAAGCTGCGCGTTTCTATGGTCATCAGCTAAAACATCATAAAAACTCAAGTCAAGTGATTGAATACGTAAAAGGTCGCGGGCTCAGCGGAGAAACAGTCAAAAAATATTTGATTGGTTATGCTCCAAGTGAATGGGATGGTTTATGTTCTTTATTTGCTCGAAATCCAAGTCAAAAGCAGCAACTGGTTGATTTAAAGTTAGCCTCAGAAAAAACACCTGGAAGATCATTTGACTTTTTCAGAGACAGATTAATGTTTCCGATTAAAGATAAGCGTGGCCGTGTCATTGGTTTTGGTGGTCGGATTATGCCAAGTAATGGTGATGATAAAAGTAACGGCCCTAAATATCTCAACTCACCAGAAACACGAATTTTCCATAAAGGGTTTGAACTTTATGGTTTATATGAAGCAAAACAAGCACATAAAAAACTAGAACAAATCCTAATAGTTGAAGGCTATATGGATGTTGTTGCGCTATCAGAGCAAGGCATTGAATATGCAGTTGCATCATTGGGCACAGCAACTACACCTGAACATATGCATACCCTCTTTAGAACGACAGATCGTGTTATATGTTGTTACGATGGCGATAGGGCTGGCCGTGATGCTGCTTGGCGCGCCCTTGAAAATGCACTTCCCTACTTAGCTGACGGAAAAGAATTAAAGTTTGCTTTTTTACCTGATGGTGAAGACCCTGATTCTTTAGTGCTAAAAGAAGGAAAAGCGGATTTTGAGCAACGACTCAGCCAATCCCAAGATTTTACAAAAGTACTATTTGAAAAGTTAGCAATTGAATGCGACCTAACAACCGATGCAGGAAAATCAAAAATACTCAGTTTAGCTTTACCTTTAATAGAAAAAGTAAAAAGTGAGTTTTATCAAGAAAACCTATTAGAGCAATTAGCCCGTCTTATTGGCAGAACTAAAGAGCAATTAAATCAAAAGCTCAATAACCCAAGACAACAAAATACATTGCAAAAGAAATTCAAAATGACACCTATGCGTATCGCCATAGGTTTAATCGTACAGCATCCAGAATTAGCGCGTGAAATCCCGCATTTACCAGAACTTGTTGAATTAGGTTTGCCTGGTCTTGCACTGTTTAAAAACTTACAATCTTTAAGCCTAAAAAATAATGGCATCAATACAGGTAAAATTCTAGAATTATTTAGAGATACGCCCGAATATAGTGCATTAACTAAGCTTGCATCGTGGCAACACCAGATAGGAGATGAAACATTAGTCGCTTATTTTCAAAATACCTTTAAATTTATTGAAGATCAGTGTTTAAATCATCGCGCCGAGACCCTATTAATAAAAGATAAGACTCAAGGCCTAACGAGTGATGAAAGACAAGAATACCAATTACTCGTTTTAGCTATGGCTAACTCGAAAAAAGAACAGACAGCAGATTAATTTAAGTCCTAGCCGATATTAATTTCCTGTGTTACACTATTCTATTAACCTGCGCTTGTTGTTTTTAAATTATTTAAAACTTGCGCGCAACATATCAACTTATCTAAGTGGAAGAGAAAATCTCTATGGAGCAAAGTCCTCAGTCTCAGCTAAAACTCCTCATACAAAAAGGTAAAGAACAAGGTTATTTAACATTCGCACAAGTGAATGATCACCTTCCACAAGACATCATCGACTCAGATCAAGTTGAAGATATCATCAGTATGATTAATGACATGGGTATAAAGGTTAGCGAAAGCGCACCTGACGCCGATGAACTTATGATGCAAGAAACAACAACTGATGAAGATGCTGCTGAAGCAGCTGCTGCCGCACTTGCTACGGTAGATAAAGAAATTGGTCGTACAACAGATCCGGTTCGCATGTATATGCGTGAAATGGGGACTGTAGAACTTCTAACACGTGAAGGCGAAATTGTAATCGCTAAACGTATCGAAGACGGTATCAACCAAGTTCAGATTTCTGTTGCAGAATACCCTGAAACAATTACATACCTTTTAGACCGTTGGGATAAATTTGAAGCTGAAGAGATTCGCCTAAGCGACATCATCAATGGCTTTATCGATCCAAACGAAGAAGAAATTGCTATTCAAGCAACTCATATCGGTTCAGCTTTAAGTAACGAAGAACTTAAAGATGAAGACGATGATAATGAAGACGAGGAAGAAATTGATACAGGCCCTTGTCCTGAACTTGCTCGTGAAAACTTTGAAAATCTAAGAGATTTAAATACAAAAGCACGTGAAATAATTGAAGTTAATGGTCGTGACCATGCTGATACTAAAGCTGCTTTTGCTGAAATTGCTGAATTATTCCAAACTTTCAAATTAATTCCAAAAGAATTTGATCGTTTAGTTAATAACATGCGTGAAACAATGGACAAAGTCCGTGTTCAAGAACGTCTTGTTATGAAACATGCTGTTCAATATGCAAAAATGCCTAAAAAGACTTTTGTTAAGCATTTTGTAAATAATGAAACAAACAATGCATGGTTAAAATTTGAAGTTGCACTAGGTGAATCTTACTCTGATAAGCTAGCTGAATGTGAAGGCGACATTGGTCGTTGTATTAAAAAATTACATATTATTGAACAAGCGTGTGGCTTATCAATTTCGAATATTAAAGACATCAACCGTCGTATGAGTATTGGTGAAGCGAAAGCGCGCCGTGCTAAAAAAGAAATGGTTGAAGCAAACTTACGTCTTGTAATTTCAATTGCTAAAAAATACACAAACCGTGGTTTACAATTCTTAGATTTAATCCAAGAAGGTAACATTGGTTTAATGAAAGCTGTTGATAAGTTTGAATACCGTCGTGGTTACAAATTCTCAACTTATGCTACATGGTGGATACGCCAAGCTATCACTCGCTCAATTGCGGATCAGGCACGTACAATCCGTATTCCGGTACATATGATAGAAACGATTAATAAACTTAACCGTATCTCACGTCAAATGTTACAAGAAATGGGTAGAGAGCCAAATCCAGAAGAATTAGCAGAACGCATGTTAATGCCTGAAGATAAAATTCGTAAGGTATTAAAAATTGCTAAAGAGCCAATTTCAATGGAAACACCAATTGGTGATGATGAAGATTCACACTTAGGTGACTTCATTGAAGATTCAACAATTGAATCTCCAATTGATGCTGCGACTATGGAAAGCCTAAAAGGTGCAACATTAGATGTACTTTCTGGTCTAACAGCACGTGAAGCTAAAGTATTAAGAATGCGTTTTGGTATTGATATGAATACTGACCACACTTTAGAAGAAGTGGGCAAACAGTTTGATGTAACACGAGAGCGTATACGTCAAATTGAAGCAAAAGCTTTACGTAAACTACGTCACCCTTCACGTTCTGATTTACTTAAGAGTTTCTTAGACGCTAAAGGCTAAATCGCTCAGCGATTTTGATGTGAAAAATAGAAAGGTCGCTTAGCGGCCTTTTTTAATGAATAATTTTGATGAAATATATAAAGAGGATAATCCCATGGCTTGGATCCAAATTCGTATACCAGCTACAAAAACCACAGCCGATGTGATCAGCGACTACTTAGTTGAAGTAGGTAGTGCATCTGTAACCTTTATGGATTCAGATAACAGCCCAGTATATGAACCTAAACCAGGTGAAGTGATTTTTTGGGCACAAACAACTATTATCGGCCTTTTTGATGCTAGCCATGATATGCAGCAAGTTATAGAGCATTTGCAAGAAAAGCCTGAGCTAAAAGACAGCTTCAACTACAAAATTGAGCAGCTTGAAGATAAAGACTGGGAACGTGAATGGATGGAAAACTTTCACCCAATTAAATTTGGTGAACGTTTATGGATCTGCCCAAGCTGGAGAGATGTACCCGATCCAACAGCCGTAAATGTCATGTTAGATCCGGGCTTAGCATTTGGCACTGGTACACACTCTACAACTGCATTATGTTTAAAATGGTTAGAGTCGTTAGACTTAACAGATAAAACTGTCGTTGATTTTGGTTGTGGTTCAGGCATTTTAGGTATTGCAGCCATTAAACTGGGTGCAAATCGTGTTATTGGTATTGATATCGATCCACAAGCCTTAGAGGCAAGCTTAGATAATGCACAGCGCAATGGTGTAAGAGATCAATTAGAAGTTTATTTACCTGAAAACCAACCTGAGTTTAAAGCAGATGTTGTTGTTGCTAATATTCTTGCGGCACCACTTCGTGAACTGCACAAAGTTATTTTAGGTTTAGGTAAAAATGGTGCTGAGTTTGCGCTATCAGGCATTTTAGAAGAGCAAGCACAATCAGTATGTGATGTTTACCAGCCTTTATGTGAACTGTCTCCAATTGAAATTGATGGCGAGTGGGTTCGTGTAAGTGGTACAAAAAAGTAAACGAGTATATTATTTAGCCTATATTGAGTTAGCATTTAATTAAAAAATGCTAACTCTATTTTAATGTTAAATTTAAAGAAGGCTTAAATGAAATTCACTAAAGCATTATTTATTATCTCCGTGTTTTTTTTGTAACTGCATGTGCAAGCCAGCCTCAAAAAAATACAATGCAATCTAAAAATTGCCATCAGTTAATTCAAGATTTCGATAGTAATAATGCTTCCGCTGGTGATGAGTTATTAAATCAATGCCTGAAAAAACACCTTCCACACAAAAAGACCCAAAAAAACTCAAATATCTGGCTAAACACCTTAGGTGAGTTTATAGCCCAAGCATTAAATTCTCTGAGTTAACGCTACTTAACCACAAAAATAAATCAATTTCCTTGAGCTTATAGAAAGTCAATAGAAAAAGATTAAAAAAAAGCACTTTTGTTCAAAATATAACCTTTGATTTTTGCTGAAAAAAAAGTAGAATTAGCGCCCCTTGAATGGTGAGCCATAAAACATAGTGCAGATAGGCCCTTATAAACTGGAAAACAATGTCATAGTAGCGCCAATGGCCGGTGTGACAGACAGACCTTTTAGACAACTTTGCCGACGCTTAGGCGCAGGACTAGCTGTATCTGAAATGTTATCGTCAAATCCAAAAGTATGGAAAACAGAGAAATCTATGAACCGTATGGACCATAGTGGCGAATCAGGGATCCGCGCAGTGCAAATTGCAGGTTCTGATCCAACATTAATGGCACAGGCAGCACAATTGAATGTAGCTAATGGCGCCCAAATTGTTGATATCAACATGGGTTGCCCAGCCAAAAAAGTGAATAAAAAACTTGCGGGTTCAGCATTATTACAATATCCGGATTTAGTTGAAGTAATTGTAAAGTCAGTAGTCGATGCTGTTGATGTTCCAGTTACTTTAAAAATTCGTACCGGTTGGAATACCGATAATCGTAATGGTATTGAAATCGCAAGGATAGCTGAACGAAATGGTATCGCATCTTTAGCCGTGCATGGTCGAACAAAAGCCTGTATGTATAAAGGTGAAGCAGAATACGACACCATAAGGGATATAAAACGTTCAGTGTCCATACCTATTGTCGCTAATGGAGATATTACATCTCCTGAAAAAGCAAAACAGGTATTGGACTACACGGGAGCAGATGCCGTCATGATAGGTCGAGCAGCTCAAGGCAGACCCTGGATTTTCAGGGAAACTGCACATTACTTAAAAACCGGTGAGTTTTTACCTGAGCCAGAAATCGCTGAGGTAGAAAGCATATTAATGGAACATTTAGTTAATTTGCATCAGTTTTACGGTGAAGTAATGGGAGTGCGCATCGCACGAAAACATGTATCTTGGTATTTGCAAACCCATGATAAAGAAGGACAGTTTAGGCGTGTATTTAATGCCCTAGAGACAGCTCAAGAGCAAGTTTCGGTACTAAATAATTATTTTCAAGCAATTTAAGAAAGAGAAACAAGACAATGTTCGAACAAAATGTGACTTCTCCATTTATTACAAACGCTCATGTCCAGTCACAAGAGAAACCGCAACCGTTACGTGACGCAGTTAAAAAAGCTGTTCATCACTACCTGAAGCAGCTTAATGGTCAAGACGTTGAAGACGTTTATGAGCTTGTTCTTTCTGAACTAGAAGCGCCACTACTTGAAGAAGTAATGACATATACACGTGGTAATCAAACGCGTGCGTCAATCTTACTAGGCATCAACCGTGGTACGCTACGTAAGAAGCTTAAAAAATACGGCATGAACTAAATACGCAGTTTAAACTGCATAAAAAGCACCCTCGGGTGCTTTTTTGTTAACTCTTTTAAATAACAACTTAATCTACCCCACTATAGAGGTTATAAAACTACAATGGATACTCTTCGTCCAGTACGTCGCGCATTATTAAGCGTTTCAGATAAAACCGGTATTGTTGATTTTGCTCGAGCTCTTTCGGCTAAAGGTGTTGAACTACTTTCTACAGGTGGTACTTGTAAGCTACTAGCTGACAATGGCATCTCGGTCACTGAAGTATCAAACCATACTGGTCATCCAGAAATCATGGACGGTCGTGTAAAAACGCTTCACCCTAAAATTCATGGTGGTATTCTAGCTCGCCGTGGTCAAGATGAAGCTGTAATGGCTGAAAACGATATTTCAGCAATTGATATGGTTGTAGTTAACCTATACCCATTTGCACAAACTGTCGCAAATGAAAATTGTTCTTTAGAAGATGCAATCGAGAATATCGATATTGGCGGACCAACTATGGTGCGTGCAGCAGCTAAAAATAACAAAGACGTGACTATCATAGTTAATGTTACTGATTATGACCGCGTATTAGCGGATATGGACGCAAACGACGGTGCTACTACATACCAAACACGTTTTGATTTAGCGATTGCGGCATTTGAGCATACTGCACAATACGATGGCATGATAGCAAACTACTTCGGAACAAAAGTACCTGCACACGTACTTGATGAGACTGCTGAAAATAACAATGTTCCAGAGTCTAAATTCCCACGTACAATTAATTTTCAGTTTACTAAAAAGCAAGATATGCGCTACGGTGAAAACTCACACCAAGACGCTGCTTTTTACGTAGAAAATGGCATTGAAGAAGCATCTGTTGCAACTGCAAAACAATTACAAGGTAAAGCTTTATCTTTTAATAATATTGCAGATACAGATTCAGCGCTTGAATGTGTTAAAGAATTCACTACACCTGCATGTGTAATCGTAAAACATGCTAACCCATGTGGCGTTGCACAAGGTGATAATATTTTAGAAGCTTACGAACGTGCTTTTAAAACTGATCCTACATCTGCATTTGGTGGCATCATCGCATTTAACCAAGAATTAGATGCAGACACTGCTGAAGCAATTGTTTCACGTCAATTTGTTGAAGTGATTATTGCACCTAAAGTTTCAGATGCGGCAGCACAAATTGTTGCAGCTAAAAAGAATGTACGTCTATTAGAGTGCGGTGAATGGTCAGCTAAAACATCTGGCGTTGATATCAAGCGTGTAAACGGCGGTGTTTTAATTCAAGATCGCGATACAGGGATGGTAGAAACAAGCGAGTTAACTGTTGTTTCTAAACGTCAACCAACAGAAGAAGAAATGAAAGATTTAATGTTTAGCTGGAAAGTAGCTAAATTTGTTAAATCGAATGCCATTATCTATGTTAAAGACGGCATGACTATCGGTGTAGGCGCAGGCCAAATGAGCCGCGTATACTCAGCTAAAATAGCGGGTATTAAAGCTGCTGATGAAAACCTTGAAGTTAAAGGGTCTGTAATGGCATCAGATGCGTTCTTCCCATTCCGTGATGGTATCGATGCAGCAGCTGCTGCGGGTATTTCAGCGGTTATCCAACCTGGTGGCTCAATTCGTGATGAAGAAATCATCGCAGCAGCTGATGAAGCAGGCATGGCTATGGTATTTACTGGCATGCGTCACTTCCGCCACTAAAAACCAACAAAAAAAGCCGATTTATATCGGCTTTTTTGTTTTTATAACAAAACAAATTTTCATATATAATCTTGTTTGCTATAAAAATAAAGTTTTATTGGGGTCTTTGCTTTTTTTCTGTTATTTTCGAGTCCTTAATAACAATAATCAAATTATCAAAATTTTTATATCTTGAGATAAAAATGAAATTAACACCACTTATAATAAAAACTGCATTTATTCTAACTTTTGCATCCAGTTTAACTGCATGTAAATCCACAGATATTAATACCCTCTTAACGGACTCAATTAATAGCGATTTACGTTCGCAGCAAAATAAAAATAGAGATCAATACCGACACCCAAAAGAAACCTTATCCTTTTTTGGCTTACAACCAAATATGACCGTTGTTGAAATTTGGCCAGGTTCTGGTTGGTACTCTGAAATATTAGCACCAGTGCTAGCAGAGCAAGGCAATTACTTAGCAGCAAACTTCCCTTCAGATTCTGAAGTTAAGTACTACCAACGTGCATTACAAAACTACAAAGATAAACTCGCAACTGATCAAGCCTACAGTAAAGTAAATGTTTCAGAGTTTTATCCTGGTAGTCACCATGCCATTGCTCCCGAAGAAAGCGCCGATATGGTGCTCACTTTTAGAAATTTACATAATTGGTATATGCAAAGGGACAATGAAGGTGTTGAGAATGCCTTTAAAGCTTTTTTTGCAGCCTTAAAACCTGGTGGTGTATTAGGTTTAGTTGATCACCGCTTACCGGAAGTAAGACATTCAGCAAAAGCAAAACGCTCAGGATACGTAAAAGAAAGCTGGGTGATAGCTTTAGCTCAACAAGCAGGCTTTGTCTTAGTTGCAAAAAGTGAGATTAACGCTAATCCAAAAGATACCGCTGATCATGCAAAAGGCGTGTGGACGCTTCCTCCGCGATTAGCATCAGGCGAAACTGATACAAATAAATATTTAGCGATAGGCGAAAGCGATCGCATGACTTTAAAATTTATAAAACCTTTAGCCAAACCTTAAATTAGGAAAAAAAAATGAACATACTTGTTATTGGTAGTGGTGGTCGTGAACATGCATTAGCATTTAAAGCCGCTCAATCAACTGAAGTAAAAAACGTTTTTGTCGCACCAGGTAATGCAGGAACTGCATTAGAACCAAAACTTAAAAATGTTGCGATTGGTGTTGAAGATATTGAAGCGCTAATCAATTTTGTTAAAGAAAACAAAGTTGAGCTTACAATTGTTGGCCCTGAAGCGCCTCTAGTTATTGGTGTTGTAGATAGATTCCGCGAAGAAGGACTTGCTATCTTTGGGCCTACTCAAGCAGCTGCACAGCTGGAAGGTTCGAAGTCATTTACAAAAGATTTCTTAGCACGTCATGATATTCCAACTGGTTATTACCAAACATTTACAGAAATCGATCCTGCTATCGCTTATGTAAAAGAAAATGGTGCTCCGATTGTAATTAAAGCTGATGGCTTAGCAGCTGGTAAAGGCGTTATTGTTGCAATGACAGAAGTTGAAGCACAAGATGCAATCAAAGATATGCTTGCAGGTAATGCATTTGGTGAAGCTGGCAGCAGAGTTGTAATTGAAGAATTTCTTGAAGGTGAAGAGGCTTCTTTCATTGTAATGGTTGATGGTAAAAATGTACTACCATTTGCTACAAGCCAAGATCACAAACGTGCGTACAATGAAGACAAAGGTCCTAATACAGGTGGTATGGGTGCATACTCTCCAGCACCAGTTGTAACTGATGAAATTCATCAACGCATCATGAATGAAGTTATCATTCCAACAGTGCAAGGCATGCACGATGAAGGTCACCCCTACACTGGTTTCCTATATGCTGGTTTAATGATTGATGCTGATGGCACACCTAAAGTTATCGAATTTAATTGTCGTTTTGGCGACCCTGAAACACAACCTATCATGTTACGTTTAAAATCTGATTTAGTTGAATTGTTACTAGCAGCTGAGCGTGTGGAGCTAGATCAAGCAGAAATTCAGTTTGATACGCGAGCTGCAGTAGGCGTTGTATTAGCAGCAGCAGGTTACCCAGCCTCTTACCCTAAAGGCGATGAAATTTCAGGCCTTAAAGTAGAATACCCAGCTGGCACTAAAGTTTTTCATGCTGGTACTAAGGAGTTAGATGGTAAAGTTGTAACTTCAGGTGGTCGTGTTTTATGTGCAACTGCACTTGGTAACACAGTAACTGAAGCACAGCAAAGCGCCTATGAACTAGTGAAAGAAATTGATTGGAAAGGTGTTGAGTATCGTACAGACATCGCTTATCGTGCAATTGAACGCGAACAAAGCTAAATCGATTAAATTAAAGTATTAGGGGCTTTCGTCCCTATTACTTTTACATTTGTTTATATTTTGTAAAGTTAATTAATACTTTTAAACAGTAAATAATTCAAACTAATGCTAATATCTTTATATCATATGATTTAGTGTTCACTACTTGATGCTTTCTGCGCACTTCCAAAGAAAAACTTATGCTCTTTTTATATTAACAATTTTAATTATGTTAATATTATTTTTAGTATCTGCCATTTCTGACCCAACACAAAGAGCCATAGATAAAACATATTCAATTCATAGTAATACCGCTTTTTTATTAGACCCCACAGATAAATTGACGACACAGGAATTATTGCTAAAGCCAAACTTATTTAGTCAAGGTGCTTTAACTGATATACCTTGGAGTTTTATTCAACAAACTTACTGGATAAAGATAAAACTCAACAATAAAGCCAATACCCCTCATTCATTGGTCGCCCATTTTGATAACCCTATGTTAGATGTATTGCACGTTATGCAAATTGGTCAGGACCTAAATATTTTAAATGAAAAGTTAATGGGAGACTTAAATTTAGATTTAAGCTTAAATGATAAAAACACCCTATCATTTGAATTTAATATTGCAGCAAAAGGTGAGGCCGAATTACTTATAAAAATAAAAACAACAGGCATTGCAAAAACCCCTATTCGAATTTATGAGTACCACGATTTTTTAATCTTAACCAATGATATCTACCTTATATGGGGCATATTTATTGGTATTATGATAATGATAGCTTTATATAACTTAGTGCTTTTTTTTGGTATAAAAGACAGTATTTATTTAATATATATCAGCTATATAATATCTGTTTTAATGTTAATGGGTGTTGTACTAGGTTTTGGACATCTTATTTGGCCGCAATCAATTCAAACTGTGTTTCAGCAACAGGTTGTCTCTCTTAATTACCTAATTGCTGTTTTCACCCTGCTCTTTGCTATCTTCTTTCTTCGATATCACAAAGAAAAAGACAAACTTTATAACCTTGCTATGTATTACACTTTGTTTATGACTGTGATGGGAATAGCATCGTTATGGATCCCCGAATACATAGCTGCACAAATATTTTTTGTTGTGTTATTTCTATTTTATATTTTAAGTTTTGTTTTAATTTATAAAAAACTCACAATTAACTTTCATTGGGCAAAGTTCTATATCATTTCTTGGCTACCTTTAATAATAGGTGCGGCAATACAACCTATGATGTTAACAGGCGTGATTGAGTATTCATTTTTAGCCCGCCATGCTTTTTTAATCGGTGTATTATTTGAAGTAACTTTAATGGCAATGGCATTAGCCGAACGAATGAGCCATCAAAAAGAATTAGCATTTTACAACGCGACTCATGATCATGAGCTAAATTTACCTAACTTTAATTTCTTAGAAACAACCATACAAAAACTAATAGATAACGATCGTCGATTTTCTGTATGTTTAATTGAGCTATCTCGCTTTAATACCATAGCACCCTATATTAGCAATAAAGAAAGCCAAACACTGATCTCTTATGTCGCTAATGATATCGATTTTCACATAAATACTGACAGTCATTTTTTATATTTTGAGCGTAAAAACAATTTAGAAATTAAAATTGCAAAAGCAAAAGATGGGGTACTTGCCATACTCGCATCACGATTTATTAATGAACAAGAGCTCATCAAACAGCTCACTCAACTGCAAAACTCACTCTCAAAAGATATAAATCTCAGTGGTTTTTTTATAAATTTACAAACTAAAATTGGTATTTATTCGGCAAATGAAAGCTGTGAAACGGCAGCTATTATTCTGAAAAAATCCTTTCAGGCATTAGATAAAAGCAAACGAGAAGGACTTAATATGAGCTTTTATCAAACAAGTGATACTTACAATATTGCGCAAAGGCTCACCCTTGCAACTGAACTTCAACAAGCAATTCAAAATAATGAGTTACAGCTTTTTCATCAACCACAAATTAATTTAGCTGACACTTCAATACATGGCTCCGAGGTGCTATTACGCTGGCAGCATCCTGTTCATGGCTTTATTCCACCTGATATGTTTATCCGCATAGCAGAAGATACTGGCATCATAAACGAATTAACTATGTGGGTACTCAATACTGCCTGCCAACAGTTAAGCCTTTTAATTGACTTAAATTACACTGAACATAATTTATCAATCAATATTAGCGGCAGAGATGTTGCCAACCATGACTTTTTAACAAAAGTAAAAGATATTTTAGCTCAATATAAGATCCCTAATAATTTACTCAATTTTGAATTAACAGAATCTGTGATGGTGAGTGATTTTAATCACTTGAGTAAATTAATGAAAAACCTATCTCAAATGGGTATTCAAGTATCGGTAGATGACTATGGAACGGGCTACTCATCTTTAGCTTATATTTCACAATTACCATTTAATGAATTAAAAATAGATAAAAGTTTTATTTTAGATCTTGCTGAATCAAAAAGAAATTTAACGATCGTTAAAACCACTATCGATATGGCTAAAAGCTTAGAGCTTAAAGTTGTGGCTGAAGGAATAGAGTCAGCAGAAATTGAAAAAAACCTACTGAATTGTCACTGTGATATTGGCCAAGGCTACTATTACTCTAAACCATTAGAGTTTGGACAATTTCAGCAATGGTTAGCTGACTATAAAAGTAATTAAAGCTACTATATGCCTCTTACTAGTCAGGGGCATAACAAGATGAAAGGCACACTTTCGAAATTAAAATCGTCATTAGTCAAACCAATCGAATACCAACTACCTGTTGGCGATCAATTAATAGATTTAAATCCACTCATAGGTAAAAAACTCACCTTGACCCATACAGGAAATATATTCTGTAGTAATTGCGAGAAAAAAACAAAAAAGAGTTACTCGCAAGGACATTGCTTTGTATGTATGCGTAAGCTTGCTAGCTGCGATATGTGTATGATGAAGCCCGAGACATGTCATCACGAGCAAGGGACTTGTAGAGAGCCTCAATGGGGCTTAGAACACTGTATGATCCCACACACTGTATACTTAGCTAATACCTCAGGCCTTAAAGTTGGGATCACCCGTCAAGTACCTACCCGCTGGGTTGACCAAGGCGCAACACAAGCGCTGCCTATATTTACAGTACAAACACGCCAACAATCAGGTTTAGTTGAGATAGCTTTAGCAGAGTTTATCAGTGATAAAACAAATTGGCGTAATATGCTTAAAGGTAATAATGAAGAAATTGATTTAAAAGTAAAAGCAGCAGAGTTAATTCCTCAAATTCAAGCTAAACTTGACGAACTTGCGCAGTTGTATGGCGCGACAGCAATTACACAATTAGATGAAGAAGTCGTAGAGCTTGAATTTCCAGTATTAGAATTTCCAACAAAAATAAGCTCATTTAACTTTGATAAAAACCCAGAAGTAAGCGGAGTTTTAAAAGGTATTAAAGGTCAGTATTTAATTTTTGATAATGGTGTAATTAATATCAGAAAATTTAGCTCTTATGAAATAGAAGTAAGTATTTAATAATTGAATTTATAAGAGTTAATAAACAACTATCTTATTAACTCTTATAAATACTAGATTTCGATACCAATATTAGTTTGACCATCCGCAATCGATTTTGCTTTTAAACCTTTAATTGAATCTGTGCTTATACGACCCATACTTTCTACATAATCAATTAATTCAGATAAAACTTCAATTTCATACTTCATCAAAGGATGTTCTCTAATCGCTTCATTGTTAGCACTTAAATTATCAGAACCTAATTGATATTCTATTAATTTAGCAACTGAAGCTTGTGATATTTTACTAATATTTACAAATTCAAGTTCATCTTCAATCATCATGCCATTTAGCATACTCAATAAAGCAGTACCAGTATCGATTGCAGGATAAACACCAAACATATCAAAGTCTTCTATTTCTGGTACATTGGGCTCTATTTTATCAACTAATAGCTCTAAGTTAATTTTACTTTTTGGAAAAACTAATTTTTCCCAAATTGAATTGAGCGCATTTCTGAAAATTTTAGCATCACCAAATTCTGTAGCATCACTAAATAGCGCATAATTTGGTAACATACGTTCTAATAACGCAGCGGCTAATACTGCTTTTTGCATATAATTTAATTCACGAACACGCTGAAAGTTATTAGGCTTTTTCATTTATTTCCATCATATAATTGGGAGTGGCTACTTTATTAATTAAAGCTTTTATTTCGATATCGAACAAGACCAACACACTTCGAATCCGCAACCATTATACTCTTCACAGTTTGCGCATTGCCAGTCTTCAGAATCTTGTTGCTTAGATTGGTATTCTAGCAATATTTTTTGTGCTTGGCGCTGTTTTATCTGAGGAACTAATATTTTAACTTCTGTTTGATCTATTGGGATCTCACCAAGCGCTCCAGACAGTGACTCCCCCTTTAGCAATACCATAATTGAATTGAGTTCTAGCAAACCTTTTAAAAGATTTGCTTCTATGGCATTTTGAGCAGAGTAAGTCTCCACCCAATCAAATGCTGATATCATTAGCTAACCAACTGCTTTTGTGCATATTCAAATTTTAATTTAAACTCCATGACCTTAGCTTCTAAATCTTCAATTGTTTGAATATACTCTAAATTTTCAGAGCGTAAACTTTCATATGCAGTTCTGGCTTGATGTATTTCAGTTTCTTGCCTAGATTGCATACTTGAATTTCGACCTTTTGCAAAGTTTAATTCATTATCTTGTTCTTCAAGCTTACTACGGCTTTTTAAAATTTCATCTTTGTATTCAAGTTCCAACTCTTTAAGCTGGGAAACTTGATCTATAAACTCTTTCTTATCTTGCTCTAAAGCTGCAATATTATTTTGTGCTTCAAGTAACGATGCTTCTAAACGCTTAGCTTCTTCTCTGAGATCTTTCTTTAAGTCATTAAAGCGCCCTTCATTTTTTGTTGTTGAAACTTCAGCGTTTTCTTTAAGCTTTGTAGTCTGTTGTTCTAACTCCTCAAGCTTAACTTGATATTGCTGCTCTAATTCGTCCATTTTGGCTTTAGATTCTTGTTCTAATGCTTCTTTTTGAGTTTGAGATTGCTCTTCAAGGGTTTTTATTTGTGCTTTTGTGCCTCGCTCTAAGGTTTCTATTTTATTTTTTGAAGCTTGCTCTAATGTTGCTAATTCGTCTTTAGTAACTGTTAAGCTTTGCTCTAGTGAGTCCATTTCTTCAAGTAAGCGAGTGTTTTCTTTTTGATACTTATTATTTGATTCACTCATTGTAGCGTTCGTTTGCGCTATATTTGAGAGTTCATCGTTGGATCCCACCAATGCTTTTTGAGATTCATTTAACGCTTCGGTAAGCTTTTTATTTTCTTGTTCAAGATTAAGCTCTTTTGAGGTTAAACTGTCACCTAGCTTTTGCAGGCGCTCAATCACTAAATCTTTTTCTTTAATGGTAATATCAAACCTTTCAATTTCACTATGTAATGTCGCTATTTCTTGTGTTTTATCTGAGAGGATTTTAGTTTTTTGCTCATCAGTAGTAACTAGTGCTTTATTTTCATCTTTCAATAAATGCACTTCTTGAGCATGTTGTTCAAGTTTTTTATCTAAAGAACTATTTTCTTCACTACGTTGTGTAATAAGTTCTTTTAACTTAGTAGATTGCAACTCGTTATGTTCTTTTTGCTTTGTTAAAGCATGCTCTGTTTGCTCAACAATATGTTGATACTTTTCAATTTCAACTTTAGATTCATCTAATTGTTTTTTAATGGCTAAGTTTTCTTCTGAAGTATCTTCGAACACCATTTTCAGTTTTGACAATTCTTCTTTAAATTCAGAGTTTTTATCTTCATTCCGTTTCTTATCATTCTGCAAAGCTTTAAGTTGTTCAATTTGATTAATATTAAGCTGCTCAGACGCCTCTAACTCTTTTGATTGCACTGAGTGCTTTTTAGTTAAAGCAGCTAACTGCTGAATCGCCTTATTTAATTGCTCATCTTCATCAGATTGCTGTTGAACCATGGCAGCTTGATGGCCTTTCTCTAGAGCTTGTTGGCAAGCTGATAGCATAAAACCTTGTAATTGTGGAATTAATAAATCAACCAATTGGGTAGATGATTGCTCTATGTAAGGATATTTAGTTGATATTTCATTAAGGAGTGCACGTTTAGCCTCCGATGGCTGTAACTCTAATTTTTCTGCCATAGGTTGAAAAACATCAACTGCAGATGTAGAAGTAAAAGCTTGCAGTAATTCATGTAGCTGCTTACTTTGAGAACCCACCATTTTTTATCCCCTTTGAGCTTTTTATATTATTATTGATTGCTCTATTATTCATTTACTTACAAAGACTAATACAAGCTGAATTAATCTTAAGGTAATTATTTATGTCAGTTTAGCTGATCACTTCCATTTAGTGAACATTTAAGTAATTTACTTTTTGCTAACAAAAACTATTAAAGATTTAGTCAAAAAAATTGTTATTTAAATTATCTCTATACTACGCTTAAATTAAAGTAAAAGAGGGCCTTAAATCTGTGACAGATTTTTTATTCGCTAATGATGCAACAGAAACTCAATCTCCTATAGCTAATAACTTAGATGAATGGGACATTTTAGTTATTGATGATGAAGATGATATTCATCAGGTAACTAAACTTGTATTGTCTGGATTTAATTTTGAAGGTAAAAAACTTCATTTTCATCATGCTTATTCGGCAGCTGAGGCAAAAACAAAAATTAAGGAACTTCAAAATGTTGCGGTTTGCTTAGTTGACGTTGTAATGGAAACAACCCATGCAGGATTAGATTTAATAAAATATATCAGAGAAGATGCGCAAAATCATGACGTTAGATTAGTACTTAGAACAGGTCAGCCAGGTGAGGCACCTGAAGAGTCTATTATTCGTGATTATGATATAAATGACTACAAGAACAAAACAGAGTTAACCGCTATAAAGCTAAAAACCTTATTATACTCAGCACTGAGGGCATATAGAGATATCAGAACCATAGAAAAACACAAACATAGTCTGGAAAAAATTATAGATGCCTCTGCACATTTCCTACAATGCGATACAGTCAATCAGTTTGCCTCAACAATTTTAGATCACGTATCTGATGTTATGGGTTTAGAAGATAATGAAATATATTGTGCCGCAGCAGTTAACTCCCAATCAAAACCCGCTTCGGACTTTAAACTGTTAGCTGCATCAGGAATTACTGATACCAACGAAAACACTGAAGTACCTGAAGAAATAAAAGAGCTTTTTGTAAACGCGCATAATAAAAAAGAATCGTTAAAAAATGATAATCAATTTGTTGGTTACTTTCCCACTAAAGATGGCTTAGAAACCATGCTGTATGTAAGTAAATCATCAAAGCTACAGCCTTCAGATCATCAGTTATTAGAGTTTTTCTCCAACAATATTTCCCTTGCCTACGATAATTTATGTTTACGTGAAACTGTAAGAGAATCGCAAAAAGAGCTGTCATATATTTTAGGAGAAGCAATTGAAAAACGCAGTAAAGAAACAGGCAGCCATGTTAAGCGTGTTGCTAATTATAGCTATATGCTAGCCATTAAATATGGTTTAACCCCGTATCAAGCTGAAATAATTAAATTTGCTTCACCACTACATGATATTGGCAAAATTGCCATTCCTGATATGATTTTAAATAAACCAGGAAAGCATGATGCTAATGAATGGGACATCATGCAATCACATGCTCAGCAAGGTTTTGATATATTAAAAAATTCAAATAATGAAATTTTGCAGCAAGGCGCCCTACTTGCTTATCAACATCACGAGAAATGGGATGGCTCTGGATATCCACAAGGACTCAAAGGTGAAAATATTGATATTTCAGGTAGAATTACAGCACTCGCCGATGTATTTGATGCCTTAGGTAGTGATAGGTGTTATAAAAAAGCATGGCCACTTGAGAAAATAATTGGCTTATTAAAAGAAGAAAGAGGCAAACATTTTGATCCTAAATTGATAGATCTGTTTCTTGATGATCTTGATGCTTTTCTTGCCATTAGAGACAGTTTTCCTGATTAATTAGCATTATAAATTCTTTTTTTCACTAAATACTTAAATACTTTTCCATATATTCACTTTTAGCGCTCATTTTTATTGCAATTACCTTATGGACTTTATTAAGATAGAGAGGTACCAGCTTTTAAAGCTGATATTAGCAGCAGGAGTTTGCTCTCAATTAATGAGTTTAAAAGGAAAATAAAGTGAGACTGGAACAATTTGAACAGTTTTTGGCACTAGCTAAATTTCGTCATTTCAGACAAGCAGCTGAGCATTGTAATTTAAGCACTTCAGCATTAACCCGCAGCATTCAAACATTAGAGCAAGAGCTCGATTGTAAATTAGTTACAAGATCAACGCGTTCAGTGTCTATCACTAAATCAGGTGAACTTTTTTTACAATATTGTACAGATACTTTAAATCAATTTTCTCATTTCAAACAAGAATTAGACCAATTCAATCACAATAGTACAACACATATTAAAATTGGCATCACACAAAACACAGCATCTATTGCGCCATTTGTTTGTAACAATTTCATGAAAAAATTTCCTGACGTTCAAATTGAAATTCAACAACAAAATAGCCAAGAATTATCCCATAAACTCGCCTCTGCTGAGCTAGATATCACAATAGATAGCTCAAAACATATTCCCAACAATTTCCCCATCACAGAGCATTTAGTTTATTTACCTGAGCAAGTCATTTTATTTATTAATAAGAACCACCCTCTGAGCTCAGATACCTGTATAGATAAAGGCACTTTAACTCCTTACCCTATCCTTGGATGTTTATCTAAAAATCTGCAAGTTCAAAAAATGCTTCAAAAAACGGCTGCATCATTGCAAAAGCTCCCCACAATGAAAGTAGGCACATTTGAGCAAATAATTGGTTACTTAAAAGATGCTGAACATGTTGCACTGGCAGGTATAGAGCATACTAATGAAATTGAAAACAACTCGGAACTTGTGATCATAAAACCAGAAAAGCAATTTCAAGACCTAACTTTAGCTATTTCTGTTGCTAGCGATAAAGAAACACATCCTGACATATTAAATTTATTAAACTATATAGATGCAGAAACCAAAATTTAATTAACGTATAATTAGCCTCCTATAAATAAACATTATTAGGTCGCTTTGTGGATAGCAACAATAAACAATTCTCCCAAACTATTGAAACTGTACTCGATAAGATTCACAGTGATGGCTATGGCGTTATTGAAAATGCCATCCCTGATGATTTAATAAAACAGCTACATCAAGACTGTATAAAGCACCCCGAAAAGTTTAATCCAGCTGGTATTGGTCGACAACAAGACTTCAAAACAGATAAAAAAATAAGAACCGATAAAACTTTTTGGCTTGATGGCTGTAATCCTGAGCAAAAAAACTTCCTGAGCCTGATGGAGCACATAAGAACAAGCTTAAATCGTTCTTTTTATTTGGGCTTATTTGATTATGAAAGTCACTTTGCGAAGTATGAAATCGGTGATTTTTACAAAAAACATTTAGATGCTTTTAAAGGTCGTTCAAACAGAGTATTTTCGACTGTATGTTATTTAAATACACCATCAAAAGGTGGGGAATTGTTAATTTACTCGGAAAATTCAAACGATGTGATAGCAAGAGTGAGCCCCAAAGCTGGCACACTAGTAGTATTTCAAAGCGAACGTTTTGCACATGAAGTGCTCGCAGCCGATGATCTACGTTACTCTATCGCGGGTTGGTTTAGAACCAACAACTCGATAGCGGGTACCTTAGACCCATCGTCATAAAACAAAACTGTAAGTTAGCAAGTCAGCTATACTATATGACTCGCTAATTTAAATCGCTCAATTTAAAGCAAGTGGAAAAATTTCTGAGATAGATGATTTTAATTCACCTGTCATATCTCCGATAAAACATACTTTAGAATCAGCTGGCACTTTATTAAAAACAGCCTCTATCTGTTCTTGAATAGAACCATTCTCTACTTTAAGTTCTTCAGCATAATAATTATCTTGTTCAACTTCTACATGAGATAAAGCTTCAAAAGCGCCTAAACCTATAGGTGTAAAAACGATTTCATTATTTTCAACCACACCACCTGATAAGCAGCAATATACTTTTTTATCATCTACTTGTGTATGATATACATGAAACTGAATATCGCCCTCATGATCTAGTTTTAACATATCTAAAATTTTCTTATTTGTTTCTTGGCTTGCTGTTACATTAGTCAATAATTCACTATTAATTTGCATATTGCCTCCATTGAAGTTCAAAAATTTGTCATTTACTCACCTTAACAAATATCAAACAAGAAACATGCCAAAGATCAAAGTAGTGAAATGATCTAAAAAAGATCGCAGATACAAAAAAACCTGCCTAAGCAGGTTTTTTAGCAAAATAGCAACTGCCATTTATACGTAGGGTAAATCATTCATATCAGTTCTATTAAATAATTGACCAAATATAAATTAGGATAAATTTTCAAGAGTTAGGCGCTTGATTGAGCAATAGCCCGCTATTGGGATTGAAAGGAACGACGCTATTGTAGATTTAGACCATTTAGATTGATCATATATTTATTAAAATTGGTATTAGTACAAGGCGCTTTATTACGACGTTTAATGTTTTCTTAAACGAGCAATAAAGCAACGCAGTAATTAAGAATTTAGACCAGCATAAAATAAACCATACCGCCCACTCACAACCTACCCAGTTGATAATCAACTAAAAAATAAAACCAACCAAGTGGGATACCCCACATTATACCCCGACAGCTCAAGTAACTTAATTAAGCTTTTGAAAAATAATAAAATAAAGTTTTTGTTAAAAACAAACATCGTGGTTCACCACTATTCCAATACGGATTCTAAAATTGTTACGACTCGTTGTCTGCATAGCAGACATAACGGACATAGAGCCTTAAACCAATAAAATTACAAAATCTATGAAAAGAGAAAATTCAGGCACATACGACAATTTATATTCACCTTACTATCAGTGCAATACCTGCGATCCCTTGTAAGTTTTGTTGTCAATAATACTGGTATTAGAAATGATCCACCATCTGTCACCATCAAATAATAACTGAAAGTGATTTAGCCCGCTCATTAAGGGTTTTTCATCGGTGGTTTTTAACTTCACCTCAAAGCTACTGTATACATTGGCCATGTTGCCGTATTGAACAACCTTCTTTGCTGTTTCAAATTCATAAAACCCTGTTTTGCCGTAAGCCGATTCGGTCTGAGCAATAATGGCTTCAATATCAGCCGCAATAATCCCTGAGAATTGTGACGATTGCATTGCAATCAACATCTCTGCATTGTCAAAAAATAAGTCTCTAAAGCGGTCCCAGTTTCGTTTTTCATTTGGGCCTGCCGAAATGATGTTATACATTGCATCTATAATTGTTGCAGGACTTTTCCAGTCATTCGCATAAACGTCATTATCAGCTTCATTGGCAGTTACAATAGTGCTGGTAAATAGAGTAAATAAAAAGACGACCACTAAATTATGTGTTTTCTTGAAATTAATCATTCGCTTGCTCCTTGCTTGTTAATACATATTCAGGTTGACTTAATTTTGCATCAATCAAGTTGCCTGCGAGAAACACTTGAGTAATTGTTTTTGTATTAGCAATATTTTCCAACGGATTATTTTTAAGGAATATAACATTAGCGACTTTGCCTTGCTCGATAGAGCCGTGTTGATCAGAGATATTTAGTTGTTTAGCAGCATTGATAGTTGCCATTTTTAAGATGTCACTATTTGGAATGCCAGCATCTGCAAATATTTGCATTTCCTGATGCACACTAAAGCCTGGGATCACCCAAGGGTTACCTAAGTCTGTACCAATGGTAAGCGGTACTCCTTCTTTGTGTAAACGATTTACAAAACGCAGTACTTTTGGCCACACTTTTTTAGCGCGGCTGAAATCTTGCTCTTTCCAACCTATGTTAAATGTGAAAAATGATTGCCAATTATTGAGTAACTCTGGGTGAACGTATTCAAGGTTTGGGTGTGCGATAACTTGTTGGCTATCACCGTAAAAACTATTTTTAAACGCGATTAATGTCGGATCAATATGAACCTTGTTCTCACGTAAAGCTTGATAAAGTTCAAGCATAGGTTTTGAGTTTAAATCAGCATGTTCATACCACTCAAAATGAGCGAAAGGACCAGGGCGACTGTTTTTCTGATATTCCTCTTTTGCTTCATTACTGAGTAATTTAGATGAAACCGGCATAGCATGAACTATCCCGTCTATTTGCCAGTTTGCAGCGTCTGTCCAGCTCACTTCTTCTAGGTGACCAATAACTTGCATGTCGAGTGTATGGCCAATGTTTATAGCATCCCGAATTTGTTGGTCAGTTAAGCCAGCGTAAAGCTTAATAATATCTATACCCGCAGCCTTTTGTTGCTCAATTGCTGTTTGCAGTGACATATTTTTATTGATATCAACGGTTAAACCTTCAAAGGCTCCTTGATTAATAATTTCACCAGCAATTATCGCCTCTGGACCAATAAGGTTTCCAGTCGCTAAGTTGCTTTTGTATCGAAGGTTATGTTCACTACTACCACCTGGGTTTCTAATGAAGGTAACCCCCCAACGCAGTAACTCCCTCGCATTCCATTCAGATATTGCATCACTACTATTTGCATTAATGGCTAGCTTTCCACGTGTTTTTTTAAAGGTCACTTCGCCTAGTGAGATATGAGCGTGAGTATCAATAAGACCAGGAAGAACGTACTGCCCCTGAGCATCAATAGTATCAAGTTGTGAATATTGCTTTGGCAACTCTCGGCCAACATACTCAATAGTGTCACCATTGAGCACTAAAAAATTGTTTTCGAGAATTACGCCTTTGTTCACATCAACGATATTGGCATTACTAAAAGATTTAACAGGGTTATTCGGTGTTTGATTGGCAAATGCTGTGTATGAAGAACATAGACATATTGCAGTCGTAATAATTTTAAAGATGTTCATAAAAACTCCACAAATTAACTTCAATTTAAATTCAAACTAACAGTGGAGTATTTAAAAAAAACCTTACAATTTATTAATTTTATTTTAATTTAGATAAAAAATTGTTGTGCTTTTTGATTTGATTAATATTAAAGAACCATACGAGCATTAACCAAATGATGCCAAATAAATAACGTGCGGCGAGGTCACTTATCTGACTTCCAATATATAAATACTCATAGGTAAAAGAAGTTATGACCGCTCCAGAAAAAATAGCAATAAGGTATTTAGTATACTTTGCTCGTCGTAGCGCTTCGAGACTCATACGCTCTTCAAATTCAATGCATTCACTTGTCGAGTTTTTAATCATTTGGTAGCCTTTAAATCGGCTTTTTGACATGAGTATGAAGGTGAGTACACCGACGAATAGCGCAAAGGTAAGACCCACTTTTAAATGAATAGCCCAAGACTCGTTAAATGCCATTATTAAAAACCAAGCAACCGCAAAAATAATACCTAATTCAACTGTCGTTACGGCGAATAAACTCAGTCGCTTTTTAATGAGCCGTTTTTTTATTTGCTCTTTTGTGAATTTGCTTGGGGTATTTTGAGCTTGCCAAGCTGCCGATAAAGACTCTATATCGAAATCATCGCTCATAATTTCTCTTCCCGTATATAAATTGATAACTAATCATTAGACATTAATTGCGCTAAAGATTTTTTTGTTCTGGTGATTTTGACCGCTATATTGTTTTCACTCATCCCGACGATCTCCGCGATGTCTTGCTGTTTAACACCGTCTAGATATAGCGTAATTATTTGTCGCTGGATTAAAGGTAACTGCCAAATGGCGCTCATCAAACGGTCTAACTGCTGATCATTAGCGAGCCCTTTTTCTAAAGATGAAGCAACTGGAATGTCATAATCTTCACTCGTTGTTTTCACCTGTTTTACCTGCTTTTTTATATGACCCACGCCAACATTATGCGAAATTTTATACATGAATGTTTCTACTGAACTGTCACCACGGAAACTATTCAACGACTGCCATATTGCCATAGCCATTTCTTGCACAAGCTCTTGCTGTAATTGAGGAATAGCTTCATAAGTTGAAGCTATTCTGGAAAGGCGCGGCCAAAACGCCTCAAGCAATTTATCTTTATTCATATTTAATTTTCATATAGTACTCCACTAGCCACTAATTCCTAATAGCTATCATTTCGGATGAAGTATTAACGGAGATACAAGTGATTAAGTGGTAAGAGCCTTAGATTATGGTCTCTTTTGCGACATAGAGAATAGCAGCAACTGCAATTATTATCTCCAAAGCAACATAAACTAACCCTACTTTTAAGATACGTTGAGACAACTTACTTTGTTTAATCTTATTTAATACTTGGTTCATTATAATACCCTATTATTTTATGATTCTTTTACTAAGTAGTCATTAAGTAAAAATCCTTACAGTTTTTTTTATATATTTCTAAATTGAATTTATTGCATGTATCAAGATTGGAGTAAGGTTGCCTTTCGAGGTTAATTGCAATGTGTTTGTTTTGAAGGGGAGATAAAAAGTAGTAATGACCAACAAACACTGCCTTAATGCTTCAGCTAAAAAATTCTAACTTTCTGCTCAGTACTATATTTATTCCAAAGCCTTCAATCATGGCTACACTATTTTGTATTAAGGGTAGCGCTTCATTCACCATTTGAAGCCAAGGCTTATAACAAACATTTCAAAACCAATAAAAAAGCCTGAATATCACTATTCAGGCTTTCCGTTTAAATGGTTAGAGCTACAGTAATAGATTTAAAATCTATCACATCATGCCGCCAATATAGAAGTTAACTGTTTGTTTTTACGTAAATAGATACATGGGATAAATCAATGGTACCCCACTTTATACCCCACGAATTCAATACAAAACCTAACATATTGAATACTTTAATAAAAATTACAACCCTATAGATACTTAACTGACTTGTAGAATTCTATTTTTTATAGTAATTAACAACTATAGAATATTCACACCATTACTACATTAGAATGAATATGTAATTTTAGCTCCGGCCTCTCTTGGCGCACCAAGTATTACACCCGGCGTACCATCTGATGATGTAATATTATTGTTTGTAGCGTATAACTCATCAGTAAGGTTTCGAACATAAACTTCTAATTTCACTTTATCGAATTCATACCCACCATTGAAATTCACCAAGGTATAACTATCCAATTCACGAGTATTATCTACGTTAGAGTATGAATCACCCGTGTAGCTAACATTAACATTGCCAAAAAAGCCATTATCATCTGCATAGCGTAGTCCAATAACACCTGTTTCTTTAGGTGCAAAGCTAAAATCATTGCCACTATAATCTTCTGAGCCATCGGGAGATACAAAGTTATCATACTCTGTATGTGAAATAGCCAAGCCGGTATATAAATCAAAGTTATTGCTTATTTCGTAAGAAAAGCTAACTTCAGCTCCTGATAAATTAGATTCACCCGCATTAACTGTCATTGTAAATGCGTCATTAGTCGTACCAGGCTCCGTGATAGCAACTTGTTGATCCGTCCAGTTGCTATAGTAAACATTAGCATTAAACACGCCTTTACCATCTAAAATAACTGCGCGAAGTGATGCTTCATAGTTCCACAGTTCTTCTGCATCAAAGTTATTGATACCATTTAATAGTGTAAGCTCTGAGCCGCCAGAACGATAACTTTTCTTAACAAAAAAGCTGGTTGATACATCATCATTCCATTTATACGTTATGCCAGCATGAGGAAGTAAATTACTAAAATCTTCTGTTTTAGCTGTTTCTGGTACTTCCGTCACTAACCCAGTTAACTGAGAGTTAATTAAAAAGATAACTTGATCAATGGTAACGCCACCTAAATCAACACCGCCAAATGTCCCGCCCATTTGTGGCAAAGCATAAGTACTATCAGTGATTGAAGCAGTTAAATATTCTTGTTTTTCATTATCGTAACGAAGACCTGCATTTACTATCCAATTTTCATTTAAATCGAATTCCCATTCAGAAAAGATTGCCCAAGTCGATGTGTCTACATTAGTTTTTCCTGAGTTAATGGTCGGGAAAAATGGCTCATAAAGGGCAATAGGCAATACAGCATTTGTTGTTAGGACTGCACCTAACCCTGGCATAAATTCATCAAATAAAACGGGCAAATTATAATTAATCGTATTTGTTTGACTACGCTTGGCTTCAATACCCGAAAAATACACACCTGAACTACCTCGAATACCCTCACTTTCGTAATTAAAGCGAAACTCTTGCGACCAGTTATTGTCTTCACTCTGGCGATTAATCAAACCGCCACCGCTTTCTACAGGCGTTGCCGTATTATCCGCGTCGTTAAAACGCACGCGCTCGCCTTTCTGATAGGCAGAAATACTTTTCAAGTACCAATTATCATTAATATCATAGTCAATATTGAGTGAGAATAAATCTGCGTCTGTATTGAAAGTGGAATCAGCGTCTGCAGGCGTGACACGATCTTCTTTATCATATCCATCAACAAGATAGGTAACAGCCCGACCATATTCACTTTCAATACGTTGATAAGAGAATACAGATTTAAAATTGTCGCTCGGTTGATATAACCACTTCACACGATATACATTATTATTTGCGTGAGCGTAATCGTCTTCATCACGGGTAATATTAGTCACATAACCGTCAGATTCATTTTGCTCTACCGCAAAACGAATAGCAGAAACATCGTCAACTAAATTGAAGTTAGCAACACCTTTAATTTCTTGTCGACCATATTCACCAAAGCCTAAACGAACCTTTCCTTCATTTTCAAATGTAGGATCTACTGTATTAACCACAACAGCTCCAGCTAAGGCATTACGACCAAGATTAGTTGACTGAGGACCACGAAGTACTTCTACTTGATTAACATCCCAAAGCTGACCCGCCGCTTCACTTTTTACCCAACCTGAAAGCGTTACTCCATCAATCACCGTTGATGCTAAGTCGCCACGGTTTGGCAGAGAAGCACTATCGCTATTTCTGACGCCTCGAATACGAAAACCAAACTTGTTGCCACTAACACCCGGAGTCTGTAAGAAAACATCGGTCAAATCAGCCAAGTTACGCTCTTCTAGAGATGCTTCAGTGAAAACAACCACACTTTCTTTAGTTTCTTGTAGTGTGTTAGCTATTTTTTGCCCAGTTACGACAATTCGCTCTATACCTTTTTGTTCTTTTTTTTCTGTACTCATTTGTTCTGCCGAAGCAGAAAAACATGCAAGGCTTACAGCAATTGCCAAGCCACTTTTAGCAAAAATTTTCATTGTTATATTCTCTTAAGTTTTATGTTTGTTAAATTTAATTATTCAGTTAAATAATCGTTACTCGCCGATAGGTAAATCAAGGTAAGGATTTGTTTATTTGGGTAATGCTATTTATATAAAGAAAGGATTAGTCATCGTTGCTTAAATCCGCCTTAGGCAGGCGCCTCATCAATTTCTTCAATTGTCGTGAGTTCTTCATGTTTGACATATCTCAGTGTTTTAATACCTACCGACAAAAGCAGTAAAGCAATAAAAGCAAACCCCGCACTGACACAACCAATCATCCAATAGCCATTTTCTATCATTAACACCATTTCTTGACCAAGTACTGACCATTCAAAAGCGACTGTAACAGCGAGCAAAGCACCACTAACTATCAAGTTATAGCCAATGAAAGGGCGTAATTTATTAACAAAGAAGCCTGCAATAGTAATCAGTAAGAGCGAAAGGCCAAAAACATATTCAATGACATGCTCTCTTTCGCTTAATGCTTCAGGTAAGCTTCTTTCTAGGAAAAAGCAAAGAGCCGTAGCGGTTATTACACCAATACATCCGCCTAGTGTTGCACCACGAGTGAAGGCAAGCGTTTTGGGGTATTCATTTTTCTTTTGGCGCTTAACCACCCATAGGACATTACCTGCGATGATCATGCCGCAAAATGCGATTGCTAAAACAAAGTAAATCAAACGCATATCTGTTCCCGCAAAGTTGGCAAAATGCATTGAGTACAACATTTGTAAGCCTACGGCGAAGGTATTATCTTCTGGTAAATTCATATTTTGTGGAAAGTTATTTGTCGACACTTCATAGAAGCGCGAAAACTGTTTATTAAAGCCTGAGTTATATAATCCCCTAAACTGCAACACTGCATTTTTGTCGCCATAGGCGTAGATATTAAGTTGGGTGATATCAGCTTGATGTTCTTGTGAAAGTCTTGCAGCAAAGGTTTTCAGATTAGGCATTTTTATTGATTCACCACTAGCTTCACTGTTATGGGTATAAAAGCCAGCGTCTTGCGTAACACCATTTAAATCACCTTTATAAAGTACTAATACACTGGGTATTTGAACCAAAATCAGTAAGTTTAATATCACACCTGAAAGTGCATACATGATCGCATAAGGCAGGCTTATTACGCCGACCACGTTATGCATATCAGTCATTTGAGCGCGTATTGTTTGATCTTTACGATATAGGAAGAAATTTTTGATAATTTTCTTAAGCTGTATAACCACTCCAGTAATCGTAATCACAAAGAAAAATAAGGTAATGATACCGACGATGTACAAGCCCTGCGGTAGTTGCAGGCTGTAATGCAACTCATACAAAAAATGAGCGAAATCAAATGGGCTATGCTCAGTAAATACTGAGCCACTATATGGGTCAATCAACAGACTAATAAATTTCTTTTTTACTTTATTAGCATCAACAGGCGGGGCTGTTATAGTTTCTTTTTCAGGCTGCTTTTCAGATTGTACGGGGACTTGAAAGTACATCTTCAGATAAGGCATTTTGTCATTAGGAAAGCGCAGAGTAATTCGCTCACCTGGTAAAATGCCATGAACTTTTATTTGCTCTTCAACCAAGTCATTGTAGTTAACAGAACTACCATCTTGTTTTGCTTCGGTATCAATATTGTAATAAGGCAATGTAGCCCATTGATCTAACTCAGGTTGAAAAAACGAAATAGCGCCAGCCCAAAAGACAATAAATAATGGTAGAGAAATGACTAAACCTACCCAACCATGGGCATTTATTGCGCTCTTTAATGTTTCAGACTTCATACTCCCTCCTGAATATAAAACCACGCATTAATCAACGCCGTAACTAAAAAACCTACCAGACAAATCAAAGCCGGCTTTTTGAGTGAATGCACGCAATAAAACCAACTAATCAGTGCACTCCATAAGGTAAATCCACCGATAACAGCGATAAATAAAAAGACATCACGAGGTAGCGGAACAATAAAACCAATGTTCATAAACAGGCTCATACTAAGCAAAAACCCCAGTAAAAAACCAATCAGCGTTTTAGACCATAAGGATTCAGACCACATAAAAACCTCCGATCAGCGCCGTAAATAAAGTTATAACCGTGCCGAAAACGAGCGTTTTTCTTTGATAGGGGTAATATGGAATAGTTAAGGCAAGTAAAATCCAAACCAACATGATCATTACGATTAGTATCAAAGTGGCTGATAACCAGTGATGCAGCTTCAGTAACAATGTAAATGCACCAATCATGCTGACACAGAATAATAACCAGCCAAACTTTTTAGCAATAGGTTTCGACAGAATCATTTGTCGTTCAGATGCAACATAGGGGCTGACACTGCCTAACCAACACAAGCACAGTGCTGCAACATTAACCAAAAAAGTCATGGGTCTATATTTTATAAACTGGAGAATAGCCAAATGTTAAATGATTTGAAAAGCAAATAAAAGCGTAAATGCGAATAAAAAATACTATCATTTATAATGGATAAATGAGCTGATAGTAATAACTGGTTTCACTTTGCATCTAATCTTAGCCAACTCTTATAACTCCCATAGTAGAAAATCACGTATCAAAGGAGTCTTTATGACTAAGTAGCAACTAAATTCGCAATTTTAATTCTCTCATATTTATGCAATTTTACTCGGACCTTTGCGCATGCGGTTAGGTTGCTTTTCTTATGTTGTTAAACGCAGACTCCTTTAATTGTAAAGTTCTGTTTTTATAGGCTTAACATTAATAAATACATTTACAATTATAGGTAATCTAGGCATTGGTATATCTAAGGTAAGTATGTTTTTTTATCAGTTATATTATTATTTCATTTGGTGAAGTTTTAGTAGGTATATGGAAAATGTTGAGTAAACAGTCGCCTAGCAAGTAATAGATTTAATTACAACAAACAGTGTTGTTTTACATTTAAAAAGTAACAAAAAGCCTGAACATTTCTGTTCAGGCTTATTAATTTCAAAGTGTTTGGATTATATTATATAGAGTAAAAACTCAATTTTTACATCATACCGCCCATTCCGCCCATACCACCCATGCCGCCCATATCAGGCATAGCTGCTGGTGCAGCTGCTTCTTGTGGTACATCAGCAATCATAGCTTCAGTTGTGATCATAAGACCAGCAATTGACGCTGCGTACTGTATTGCAGAACGTGTTACTTTAGTTGGATCTAGGATGCCCATTTCGATCATATCGTTGTATTCGCCAGAAGCTGCGTTGTAACCATAGCTACCTTCGCCAGTTTTAACGTTATTTACAACAACTGATGCTTCATCACCTGCGTTTGATACGATTTGACGAAGTGGTTCTTCCATTGCACGTAGTGCAACTTTAATACCGTGGTTTTGATCTTCGTTATCACCTTTAAGGTCTACTAATTTGCTTGCTGCACGTACTAATGCAACACCACCACCGGCAACAACACCTTCTTCAACCGCTGCGCGAGTTGCATGTAATGCATCTTCAACACGGTCTTTTTTCTCTTTCATTTCAATTTCAGTTGCAGCACCAACTTTAATTACAGCTACACCACCGGCAAGTTTTGCCATGCGCTCTTGTAATTTTTCTTTATCGTAGTCAGAAGTTGCTTCTTCAATTTGTGCTTTGATTTGTGAAACACGACCTGAAATGCCATCTTGCTCGCCAGCACCATCAATGATAGTTGTATCATCTTTAGAGATAACAACACGCTTAGCTGTACCTAGGTCTTCCATTTGTGCTTTTTCAAGCTCTAGACCAATCTCTTCAGAAATTACTGTACCGCCAGTTAAGATTGCGATGTCTTGTAACATAGCTTTACGACGGTCACCAAAACCAGGTGCTTTAACAGCAGCTACTTTAACGATGCCACGCATGTTGTTAACAACCAATGTTGCTAATGCTTCGCCTTCAAGATCTTCAGCAATAATTAGTAATGGCTTGCTTGCTTTTGCAACACCTTCAAGTGTTGGTAAAAGCTCACGAATACTCGATACTTTTTTATCTACTAATAAAATAAATGGGCTATCAAGTTCAACTACACCTTTCTCAGCATTGTTAATGAAGTATGGTGATAAGTAACCACGATCAAACTGCATACCTTCAACAACATCTAATTCATTTTCTAAAGTTTGACCGTCTTCAACAGTGATAACACCAGAAGCATTGCCTACTTTTTCCATTGCGTTTGCAATAATATCGCCAATTTCAGTATCTGAATTTGCAGAAATAGTACCTACTTGTGCAATTGCTTTCGTATCTGAACATGGCTGTGAAATTTCTTTTAATTCAATAACAGCTGCTGCTACTGCTTTATCGATACCACGCTTAAGATCCATTGGGTTCATACCAGCAGCAACTGATTTTAAACCTTCATTTACGATTGCTTGCGCTAATACTGTTGCAGTTGTTGTTCCGTCACCAGCAGCATCATTGGCTTTAGAAGCAACTTCTTTAACCATTTGTGCGCCCATGTTTTCAAACTTATCTGCAAGTTCAATTTCTTTAGCAACTGATACACCATCTTTAGTGATAACTGGTGCACCAAAAGATTTATCTAATACAACGTTACGTCCTTTTGGACCTAAAGTTACTTTAACTGCATTTGCTAGAATGTTTACACCCGCAAGCATTTTTGCACGAGCATCACCTGAAAAAATTACGTCTTTAGCTGACATTTTGAATTCCTATAAAATTTTTATCTGTTCTGAGAATCAATAAATTTTGTGTAAATTTATTCTACGATTGCAACAATGTTATCTTCGCGCATGATCAAGTACTCTTGATCTTCAATTTTTTCAGTTTTTTCGATGTATTGACCGAAAAGAACTGTTTCGCCAACTTTAACTTCTAATGTTTTAAGTTCGCCATTATCTAAAATGCGACCATTACCTACTGCAACGATTTCGCCACGAGTAGACTTTTCTGCTGCTGAACCCATTAATACAATGCCGCCAGCTGATTTTGTTTCTTCTTCTAAGCGTTTTACGATAACGCGATCACTTAATGGACGTAAGTTCATTTTTTATTCCTAATAATGTTGATTCTTAATATTGCGCTTAGTTATGCAACAATAATATTTGATTATATTTATGGGGATGATTTTATTTATCCCAAGCAAAAAAGCTTAAAAATTAGATAAAAACTACTCTTTTCGCTGAAATTGACCTTCTAGCACTTTTGGTTTTGGTACTTGAGGTTGATTTTCATAAGTTTGCCCTTGGCTATTTTCTTGATTCTGTTCTTGATTGAACGGACTTTGATTAAAACCACCTGAAGAGAAGTGAAAACCATGCGCACCAGATGATGCGCCTTTAGCCGCAACTTGCTTTAAAATGCCTGCGGCCATTTTATTACGTATGAATGGCGTTAATAATAAAAAACCAAAAATATCAGTGACTATGCCAGGTGTTACTAATAATACACCTGCAATAATAACGCATAAGCCAGAAAATAAATCTTGCGCTGGCATTTGACCTTGCGCCATTTGAGTTTGCACATTTTTTAATGCATCAGTGCCTTGCTGCTTAACTAATTTAGCACCTATAAATGCAGTGATGATGACTAAGGCGATTGTACTCCAACCCCCAATTACCTCACTTACTTGAATTAATAATGCAATTTCTATTATCGGAATAATAATAAAAACGAATAATAATGCCTTAAACATACTAACCTCAGAGAAAATAAATTACATATAACGAAATATAAATGAGGGTTAAGCGGTCTTTTTTCAACCCAAGTTTATGCTTATTTTGCTGATTTACTCAGCAAACTAAGGTATAAATACAACATTAAAAATTAAGTCATTGTTTGTATGGTTTAAGTTTGTATTAAGTTTGATTTTTTAAACTCTTTAAATGAGTCAAATCCACTTAATTTATTTAAAAATATAAAAGATGACAGCGGCCTATGGTTTAGGCTATTTAAAGTATAAGTCTTAGCTATTTACTAGACTTGATGAGGTAACAGTTCAATGCGTTTTATATCTTCAATATTTTTATATTTGCTTTTATTTGTCAGTTTATTAACCCCTAACACTAGCTATGCTAACAATATACTAGATGATTTAATGGCTCCACCACAGCAAACTTTTCTACCTGTCTCTGAAGCATTTAAGCTGGACTTTGATCAACAAGGCGAAAAGCTTTTTATTACTTGGGAAATCGCGCCTGAGTATTATATTTATCAAAAAAAACTACAGTTTATTGCTAAAGAGGCCAACCTTGAACAGCCTAAATTACCTGATGGCCAATGGATAGAAGATGAGTTTTTTGGTAAAACTCAGGTTTACTTTAATGTATTAAATCTTGTTATTCCTATCTCAGATATTAAAGAAAACGCGATTGTCAAAATTCGCTATCAAGGCTGTGCTGAAGCCGGTTTGTGTTACCCGCCAGAAACTATCTCAATTCCATTAAGTACACTCACTGCTGCTAATAAAATAGTAACAACGCCTTCTAATGACGTGACTACGACTTCACAAAGTAATAACGATGAATTGTCGCTTACCGATAAATTATCGCAACAAGGATTCACTAAAAACCTCATTGTATTTTTCTTCTTAGGTTTAGGTTTGGCATTTACACCTTGTGTATTCCCAATGTTTCCAATTTTATCTAGCCTAATTGCAGGACAATCAGGCTCATTATCTACCAAACGTGCTTTTGCTTTATCTTTTGTTTATGTACAAGGCATGGCAATCACATATGCCTTATTAGGCTTGGTCGTTGCAACCTTAGGCGGTCAAGTACAATCCTATTTACAACACCCTTATGTATTAATCAGCTTTAGTTTATTGTTTGTTGTTTTAGCGCTATCTATGTTTGGTTTATTTGAAATAAGACTACCAAGTAGCTGGATGTCACGTTTGACGCAAATGAGTAATCAGCAAAAAAGTGGTAATTATATTGGTGTATTTTTAATGGGAGTATTATCGGGCTTAATCGCTTCGCCTTGTACAACTGCACCACTTTCAGGTGTTTTATTATATGTCGCTCAAAATGGTGATTATTTTGTAGGTGGTATAACGCTATATGTATTGAGTATGGGCATGGGTTTACCTTTATTATTATTAGGCACTTCAGGCGGTAAGCTATTGCCTAAGTCTGGTAGTTGGATGGATCAAGTTAAAACCTTATTTGGTTTTATCATGTTAGTTGTACCTTTAATATTGTTAGAGCGTATTTTAAGTTTTGATATTATTTTAACTTTAGGCGCAATACTTATGATAGCAACTGCGACATATTTATATTATTGGCATACGCAAACAACACAAGCTAAGGGTAAAACAATATTATGGTTAAGTGCTTTTATTATATTATTTTCAGCGCTAAGCCTATTACAGAAACTTTATTTAACAACGGATACTGCGCCAAGCCAGCAAACACAAACCATCACTAGTGAACAAAGTAATGGAGAATTCAAAAAAATTGCTGATTTAGCAGAACTTAATGAAGCGATTAAGCTTGCTAATCAAAACGATAAATTAGTTA
Source organism: Pseudoalteromonas sp. '520P1 No. 423' (assembly GCF_001269985.1). Classification (NCBI taxonomy): domain Bacteria; kingdom Pseudomonadati; phylum Pseudomonadota; class Gammaproteobacteria; order Alteromonadales; family Pseudoalteromonadaceae; genus Pseudoalteromonas; species Pseudoalteromonas sp. '520P1 No. 423'. The sequence goes on from NZ_BBZB01000001.1 coordinate 4,020,360, forward strand.
TGGTAGATTTATATGCAGACTGGTGTGTTGCTTGTAAAGAATTTGAGCATTATACCTTTGCTGATCATAAGGTACTTAAAGCATTCTCAGGCTATGAACTCTTTCAAGTAGATTTAACCGATGCTAATGATACTAATATGGCATTTATGAAACACTTTAATGTGTTTGGTTTACCAAGTATTTTGTTTTTTGATAAAAACGGAAAAGAACTCTCATCTGAACGAGTAACCGGCTTTATGGATGCAGATAATTTTTCAGCGCATTTAGACAAACTAAAATAGCAAATAGTTTAAAGAGCTAAAATTAAATTATAAAATTTTAGCTCTGTTTTTAACAAACCTCTCTATCTTTATGCTAAAGATTTAATGCCACCTTTTTAAAGATAAACTAAATCTCCCCAGCTGTATTATCGGCATTAAGCTTCACACCTGACTTTTTACTGATTAGACCAGTATTTTGCTGCTATTTTCTTTGAAATAACTATAATCGTTGCTGAACGTGATAAAAAGTTGCGATTTAAGTCAGAACCTATTAAGTTATGACTCAAATCATAAAAAACAACGACACTCACAACATTTAAGGAAATTTCGCAGAAAATGACTGCTAAATTTAAACTTTTAGTCCTAAATGGACCAAATTTAAATATGTTAGGTAAAAGAGAGCCTGAAACGTACGGTTCACAAACCCTTGACGATATTACCGCATCATTAACGCAACAAGCGCTTAAGCTTAATATTGAGCTGGAGCACTTCCAAAGTAATGGTGAGCAAGCATTAATAGAGCGTATACATTCAGCTTGGGGCAAGGTTGATTTTATTATTATTAACCCCGCCGCATTTACACATACCAGTGTCGCTTTAAGAGATGCATTACTAAGTGTTGATATACCTTTTTATGAAGTGCATTTATCAAACGTTCACAAAAGAGAAGCTTTTAGACATCACTCGTATTTTTCTGATGTTGCACAAGGCGTACTCGTAGGATTTGGTGCAATGGGTTATTCCATGGCTTTAACAGCCGCGGCGAACCAATTGCAAAACACACATTAATATAAAATAGAGACGGGTTTATCCATGGATATTCGTAAGATAAAAAAATTAATTGAGCTAGTTGAAGAGTCTGGTATTTCTGAATTAGAAATCACTGAAGGTGAAGAATCAGTACGTATTAACCGTTACAGCCCATCGCCTGTTATGACTCAAGCAATGGCAGCACCAATTGCAGCTCCGGCTCCAGTAGCAGCTGCTCCTGCAGTTGCTGCACCAGCAGCAGAAAGCGCTCCAGCAGCAATTTCTGGTCACGTTATTAAATCTCCAATGGTTGGTACTTTCTATCGTTCAGCTTCTCCTGAAGCGCCTTCATATGTAGAAGTTGGTTCTACAGTAAATGTTGGTGATACTTTATGTATTTTAGAAGCTATGAAAATGATGAATCAAATCGAAGCTGATAAAGCTGGCGTGATCAAAGAGATTTTAGTTAATAACGAAGATCCAATCGAATTTGATCAACCACTATTTATCATCGAATAATCTAAGGCAAACGCTATGTTAGATAAAGTTGTTATCGCAAACCGAGGTGAAATTGCACTTCGTATATTGCGTGCCTGTAAAGAGCTTGGCATCAAAACTGTTGCCGTGCATTCTACTGCAGACAGAGATCTAAAACATGTATTGTTAGCCGATGAAACGATTTGTATCGGTAAACCTTCTGCTTTAGAAAGTTACTTAGATATCCCTCGCATTATTGCCGCTGCTGAAGTTACTGATGCTGTTGCGATACACCCAGGTTACGGATTTTTAGCTGAAAATGCTGATTTTGCTGACCAAGTTGAGCAAAGTGGTTTTATCTTTATCGGTCCTAAAGGCGATACTATTCGCATCATGGGTGATAAAGTTGAAGCAATCAAAGCGATGCGTAAAGCCGGTGTACCATGTGTACCAGGCTCAGACGGTCCATTGACTGAAGATGCTGAACGTAACCTGCAAATTGCAAAACGCATTGGTTATCCTGTGATCATTAAAGCTGCCGGTGGTGGTGGTGGTCGTGGTATGCGTGTTGTACGTAACGATGAAGAATTAATTGATTCTATTGCATTAACGCAAAGTGAAGCACAACAGTTCTTTGGTAACCCAATGGTTTACATGGAAAAATTCCTTGAAAACCCACGTCATATCGAAGTGCAAGTATTAGCTGACGGTCAAGGTAATGCAATTCACTTAGGTGAACGTGATTGTTCTATGCAACGTCGTCATCAAAAAGTTGTTGAGGAAGCGCCTGCGCCAGGTATTACTGAAGAAATGCGCAAATTCATTGGTGAGCGTTGTACACGTGCATGTATCGATATTAATTATCGTGGTGCAGGTACTTTTGAGTTCCTATATGAAAATGGCGAATTCTACTTCATTGAAATGAATACACGTATTCAGGTTGAGCATCCTGTAACTGAAATGGTTACTGGTGTTGACTTAATCAAAGAGCAACTAAAAATAGCTGCTGGTCAACCGCTAAGCCTCACTCAAGATGATATCGTGATTAAAGGTCATGCTGTTGAGTGTCGTATTAATGCAGAAGATCCAGTGTCATTTATTCCTTCACCGGGTAAAATTACACGTTTCCACCCTGCCGGTGGTTTAGGTGTACGTTGGGATAGCCATATTTATGCTGATTACAGCGTACCACCATATTATGACTCTATGGTAGGTAAGTTAATTACTTATGGTGAAAACCGTGATATCGCGATTGCGCGTGCACGAATCGCTTTAGATGAATTAGTAATTGAAGGTATTAAAACTAATATCCCATTACATAAAGAAATCTTAGCCGATGAAAACTTTCAAAATGGTGGTGCAAACATCCACTATTTAGAAAAGAAATTAGGTCTACAATAAGTTATTAGCCGAATTAATTATAAAGCCAGCATTTGCTGGCTTTTTTGTACATTTAATTTTAAAACCAACGAGATCAACAAACCTGCTTTCATGTACTACACTTAGACAAAGAAATTTGATACTGAATATTTAAGGAAGAGTGTCGCTATGCACTATGCGTTATCAGCTGATGAATTTAGCCATGCACTCGATATGGTAAAAGAGTCATTGGTAATTTTAAATGATGACAGACAAATCCTTTGGCTAACAAAAAAACACAAACACTTTTCAACTTTAATTCACAAGAACTTAAAGGTAAAAAATTTGCCAAACTAATAACAAATAGCCAAGATCAACCAAACAACTATGATTTAACTCACTTGTTAGCTGAAAATAATTTATTGCAATCTAATGATACGAAAGAGGTCATATGTTATCAAAAAAATGACATCCCTTTTCCTGCGCTTTTATATTTAAACAAAACAAAAATCAATGAGCGATGGCTTTTATGTGTCACCATAAATGACTTCACTGAAAAAACCAAAATACAAGAAAATATGCTTTGGTCTTCAACTCACGACCCTCTGACTTAATTACCTAACAGACAACTTTTACAAACTAAGCTGCAAGATGCAATTCAACAAACAGTGATAGAACAAAACCATATTGCGCTTATATTTATAGATTTAGATAATTTTAAATTAGTAAATGATACTTATGGTCATGAGATGGGAGATAGACTGTTAAAAATCATGAGGTATTTTAGATTCAACCTATGACATTAGAGAATATTGAATATGTTGCGACTGCAAGTATTGGCATTGCTTTTGATGATGCAGGCTCTAAAAATGCCCAAGATTTATGAACATAAATAATAATCGTTCATATACAATTTAATCCTTAGTTTTTAGACTATAATCTAAATGTAACGGAATAGTTAAACCTAACTTAAAAGGAAAGTAAAATGTTAAAAATAAAAAAGGTGAAATCAATAATTTCAATATCTATGCTTGTAACTGCAAATTTCTTAACAGCTTTTAGTGCGCAAGCTGAGATAGATTATATTACTTGTAATAGCTGTAGTGATAATAGAATGAAATTATCAGCCGAAGCAACTCAAGAAAATAAAATTGTAAATGTTGTTGATTTTTTCTAATTTTACTACTAAAAGTTATCTAGTATTTAATGAGCCGGGTCATAGTAGTGCTCGCGAGGTATCTGCGCATCCAGACTTACTTTCAGGAATTATCGATTTAAAAGATGCTAAAGCATATATAGATGAAGCTTTAAGTAATAACGACGTAAATACCGATGATTTAAAAGGTTTTTTACTGAATAAAGACTCTGCCTCAGACTTCATTAAGGTTATTCGTTTTGAAGATAGACAAAGAGATATGGTAATCCCCCCGAAAAATAATCGAAGTCAAAAGTAGAATTTTCTCGTATGCTTAACCGCAGGAGATCATTCATGAAAAAAGCACATTTTAGTGACAGTCAAATTTTAGCCATTTTAAAGCAAGCCGAAAATGGCGTACCTATCCCCGAACTATGTCGTGAACACGGCATGAGTAATTCTTCATTCTATAAATGGCGCTCTAAATATGGCGGTATGGACGCCTCACTTATGGCAAGAATGAAAGAGCTAGAAGATGAAAATCGGCGCTTAAAAAAGATGTATGCCGAAGAGCGTTTAAAAGCTGAAATAATTCAGGAGGCCATGGCAAAAAAGTGGTAAGAGCTTCTGAGCGTAAAGTGATGGCTAAAGAAGCGATGGTCAGTATAAGCCTGATATGTCGTACGTTCACGATTAGTGAAACCTGTTACAGGTACCAGCCTAAGCTAAGTGATGATAATGAGCTTATTGCAGATTTACTGTTAGGGTTAACTCAAAATCAGCGTAACTGGGGTTTTGGTTTATGCTTTTTATATTTAAGAAACGTAAAGGGCTATCACTGGAATCATAAGCGCGTTTATCGTATCTATCGTGAACTCGAACTGAATATGCGAATAAAGCCTAATAAACGACTGAAACGTGAAGTTCCAGAGCCATTAGCTGTGCCTGAAGCGATGAATGAATGTTGGTCGATGGATTTTATGCATGACCAATTATCGGATGGAAGAAGTTGTCGTTTATTTAATGTGATTGATGACTTTAACCGAGAAGGGTTAGCAATAGATGCTGATATATCCTTACCCGCAGAGCGTGTGATCCAATCACTTGATAGAATTATCGAATGGCGTGGTAAACCTAAGCGTATTCGCTCTGATAATGGACCTGAATATATTAGTCATAAGCTTGCTGCTTGGGCAACAAAACACGATATTGAACTATGTTTCATTCAGCCAGGTAACCCACAGCAAAATGCTTATATTGAACGTTTTAATCGGACGGTAAGATATGACTGGCTCAGCCATTATATTTATCGTGATATTGAAGAATTACAAAACAGAGCAACACAATGGTTATGGACTTATAACCATGAACGACCTAACATGGGAATTGGTGGTATAACCTCAATTCAAAAACGTAAACTAACACAGAGAAAAGCGTCTACTTTTGAACTCTATTAAAAATGGGGGGATTACCGCTAACCTCTTCTTAGTTGAAGTAATATAAACTAGTAATTTTTTAATTATCATGTGTGTTTTATTTATAACATTTGCAATTTTACATCCCTTCTATATTGTTGAATTAATGTAATTTAAAAAAAGCATAATAAATATGCTAACAGTTGAATTTATAATATAGGTTTTCATAAAATAAAATAAATAACAAATACAGTAGCTTACATTTATTTTATGGGTTTTTTATTTCGTTTAAATATAAAAAGCTACTACCAGAACATCAGAAAACAACCTTTATTATTGAATTTTTGTGATTTATTGTCAGTCACATCTGAAAGTTGGTAGCATTTTAGTTACAAATTTAATTGGTGTTTATATGCAAAGTGGAAATAAGATTAAAGATGTTTATTCTTGCGAAATTCAAAAAAGTTTAGATTCATTTATAGAGATGGAAGCTTTTTTTGATTTAATGTTAGTAAAGAAAGAATTTAGAGTTTCATCAGTTGAAGTAATGAAAACTAAAGCAACAGAAGGAATCATTACATTACAAGAAATCCAATCAAACTTAAAATAAATAAATATTTCTTTATAATTAACATTAAATTCAATTTTAACAGTGGATTAAATTTTTGGTTTACTTTTTTAAATTTCAATTATTAAATTAACTTACATAGTTTACTGGGTCTATTTTAGGGGTATCCCTCCCAGTTCAAGCAAAAGGATTAAGGATTATTGTGCAAAAACATAAGTATTACTCACAAAAAGTGCTGGAATCGAAAGTGCTTGAGGATGTGAAAGCGCATGGAAAAAACAAGCACTGCAAAATACAACACTGTCTAAAACACGATTTTATCAATACGCATCTATGTTAGCTATTGAACAACTCATAGTACGACAATATTTAACTAAGAGAGATTGTGAAGCAGCGCTTAAGGGCTTTACCAACCATCTTTTGAGCCAACGTATATCCTTTAGTCGATTCCGCGATGTCTTCTGGTTTAGAAAATAACTCAGTTTCAGCTAACTCTAATGCTTCACGAGCACGGCCTGTTAAACCTCGATCGATGATCAGTGGAATACGACCACCAGCACGCACTTCATCTAATAATACAGGACTAAGTTCAAATGTTGATATCACTTCGCCAGTAGCATTTTTTACAAGACCTTCGTAAGGGTAAATATCAATAACATCACCCATATTCATTTTTTGAACGTCTAATTCAATGGGTAATGCACCTGAATCTTCCATTGTATTATAAAAGATAGGCGCTATTTTACTGCCTAAACATACACCGCCACCACGTTTATTAGGAATAAAAGGAATATCATCACCCATAAACCATAAAACAGAGTTAGTAGCCGATTTACGAGATGAACCCGTGCCAACAACATCACCCACATAAGCCAGCTTTAATATAGGCAGCATCATCAACACCCGCAGGTACACGATGAGTTAAAAGATCTAATAAAAACTCTTCTTCACCTGTAGGTGGATTTTTAACTAATTCAACTAAATCTGCAGTTTGTTCTGCATCTAGTGCTTTAGGTACAATCCCTTGTGCTGCACGTTCTGCTACGTGATTTCGATATTCTTGAAGCATGATATGCCCTCTTGGTGACGTCCTTATATTCAACAACTCTAGCAGAGTTACAGAATATGTTTATTTATCAGACTAAAAATATATCAAAAGTATACGATTTTTTCGCTAGATGAAAGTGAGTGAAGCGGATCCTTACTTTATACTTATTATAAATTTGATGAATAGATCAGCTTATTTTCATAAATTGTAGGCATTAGGTTTTAGTAAAAATGAAATCTCTAAGGTAAGTTAGAGATCTTAATTTTTGTAGATGTTATTATTAAATTATGATAATAAAATCAATACAATACCCATGACAGGTAAAATCGCTCCAGTTAATTTACTAGTGTTTTTTGGTAAAAAAATATTATTTGGATTAACAGGATCCACATATATTTGACATGTATGTGGTTGTTGTTTCGTCTTTTTAAAAAGCTGTTTATCAAAGTTGGTAATAGCACTTAAAGGCTTACTTTCAAAGCCATATTCCACCAGCATTTGTTTGTCTTTAAATGAACTAAACGGCATCAAATCCTGAAGTGATACCATAGTTACCTTGTCAATAAAACATACGCGCCAAGTGCGCTTTCGATATAAGCCATATATAAAATAAATTAATGGCTCAACCCCTAAAGCTGTTAATACTAATCCAGTTAAAAAAAGTTCATATTTCATAGCATATCCTTATTGCAAAACTGAAGCTAAAATTACGCGTGAGCCTACTTTGCTTTATTATTTTATGCGAAGATCATTCCAAGTAAATTAAGGGAAATTAACCATTTTATATTTTTCATACTCATTAATAACATAAAAGGTAGCTCCCTTAATTTATTTTTATTTAAGTTTAAATACCATTCACAATCGTGTTATTTGTGGTTCTGATAAACCAAATGTGCGCCAACTAAATCACTTAATGCTGTTCCTACAGATTTAAATAAAGTGATTTCATTTTTCAATTTACGCCCTGGTACATCTCCAGAACATAATTGTGCAAGTTCAGCTTTAACATCATTTTCACTAAATACACCTTCACTAATAGGTATCAGTAACTCACCCGCTTCATTTAAAACATTAGTACGACTATCAACATAAACTGAACTATTTAAAAGGGCCTGAGTATCACACTCTCTACGGTCACTATTATGATTACCAATTAAGTCAACATGGGCGCCTGCTTTTAACCATTCACCTTTAAATAAAGGCGTTGCAGAACCTGTTGCACAGCTAACAATATCAGCCTGTTTTATCGCTTTTTCAACGTTACTTTGCTCACAAGCAACAAACTCAACATCCGTATGACGTTTTTGCATTTGCGCTATTAAGCTAGCAACTTTATCGGTATTACGACCAACTATTGTTACCCTTTTCAGGTTTCTAACGCTTAAATGTGCACTGATCATGTATGTTGATAAGTTTCCGGTACCAAAAAATACCAGTGATTGACTGTCTTCTTTGGATAAGTAGCGCGATGCTAATGCAGATACCGCAGCAGTTCGCCAAAAAGTAACACTCGTACCATCAACCAAAGCTAAAGGCACACCATGCTCTCGACTAAATAGCATTATTTTTGAATATAATGAATCGAATCCCACATCTGAATTTTGTGGAAAATAAGTAAAAGATTTAACGCCTATGACTTCTTCATTCCAAGCTGGCAATACAGCAAATGCGTTATGTTTTTCGCAACCTGGAGCTAGTTCAAATACCTGACGCTTTGGCATATTAAAATCGCCAGCAAACCCTTTATCTAAAGCAGGAATTAAATCTTTAAAATTAAGTACTTTGTGAACTTGTTCTTTTTCTATTACTTTCATTTTTTACCTGTATAACAATTAACGGTATTTAAGACCGCGTGGATAAATCCCCGCCTACAGCCTTGAATGACTCAATTACATAAAAGGTTAAATAACAAATGGCTTAGGTGCATGGGTTAAAACTTGAAAGTCATCGTCTGTAATAAGCAGGTCATCTTCTAATCTCACCCCACCAAAATCAGGGATATATATACCAGGCTCAATCGTAATAATATTGCCCGGCTCTAACACATAATCACAGTTAGGGCCTATAATTGGCGCTTCATGTAAAAACAAACCAACACCATGACCTAAACCATCACCCGCCCATTGACCATATTCAGATGCATTTAAAACTTCACGTGCTGCCTTATAAGCTTCAACTGCATGTAAACCAGGTTTTAAAATATCAATCGCTGCTTGCTGTGCTTGCGCAACAGTATTGTAAAGATCCGTTTGTTTTTTTGATGCTTCTCCTAATATATAACTACGTGTCATATCAGAGCGATAACCATTTATTACCGCACCAAAATCAAGTGTGATGAAATCACCATTTTTAAGCTTTTGCTCGCCCGGAATACCATGCGGTAATGAACTGCGCTCGGCAAATAACATGATAGTGTCAAATGCTAACCCTTCTGATCCAAGCTTTTGCATGCGATATTCAAGCTCTAAAGCAACATCTCTTTCAGTTACCCCTTCAACAAAGTACGGCATTAACTCACTTAAAGCTTGATCCGCAATCGCAGCAGCTAATTTAGTTTGTTTAACTTCCCAATGATCCTTAACCATACGTTGTCGCTCAATAACACCTGTTATAGGTACAACTGTAATATTGCCAAGCTCTTTACATACGCCCTGCCACATAGCCACATTTATAAAAGCAGCATCAAAGCCTAACGTTTTTGTAATGCCTATATGGCGCTTGATACAAGCTCCTAATGTTTCTTTTTCGCGATCCCTGGTGATCACTTCAAAATCACGACACTCATTAACTGCTTGCTCAGCATATCTATAATCAGTAATTAAATAATTCTGCTCAGGGGTAATAATTCCATAAGCGGCATGACCGCTAAAACCACTTAAATAACGTAAATTTTCAAAACCTAGCACCAATAATGCATCTAAATCTTGTTCCACAAGCTGTGCGCGACATTGATTTTGCCTTTGCTGATAAATTTCTTTCATCGAAAAATAAAACCTTCTTTTAATGGATCTTCAGGATCAATATAAAACTCAGACTTGCCTGTGATATACGCCATACCACTTACTTGGGGAATAATCGCGTTATATTGGCCAAATTGGATAGTTTCAACCACTTTTACATTAAAGTATGAACCTAAAATACTTTCAATTTTAACTGACTCATCAATTACTAATTCACCTTTTGCATGATGAATCGCCACTCTACCACTCACTCCTGTACCTGTAGGACTGCGATCTAATTCACCTTCAGCAAAAATACATACATTACGACTATGGGCATCATTAGCTAATGTTTGTTGATGAGAAACAAAAATCACGCCATATAAAAAGCTTAAATCAGCTTCAAAGGGATGTTTTATTATAAACTGAGTTTGTACTGCTTCTTTTATCCGTTTACCCATATCAATTATGGTAATGCTATTTGTATCACTGAGGTCTAAATCTAAAACGTCTGCATCTACATACGCATAAAAAGCCCCGCCATAAGCTAAATCGAAAGTAACATTGCCTAAATCGGCTACCGCGGCTTGTTGTTGCTTTAAAGCTAAAAATGAAGGTACATTGTTAAACCGAATATCAATTACTTTCTCATTTTTAACTGTAATATATGAAGTAATTAATCCTGCGGGGCTATCAATACGAAGTTCATTATCACCTTCAATAACATCAATCACTTTAGCTTCCACCGCAGCCTTAGATAAAGCAACAATCGCATGGCCACACATAGTGCTATAACCTTCATTATGCAAAAACAATACACCAAAGTGACTTGTTTCACGCTCAGGCTCAGTGATCAATGCGGCATACATATCAGCATGTCCACGCGGTTCAAAAATAATCGCTTTACGTAAATCATCAAAATGGGTTAAACAATACTGTCGTTTTTCTAAAATCGTTTTCCCTTTAAGTTCAGGAAAACCGCCAGTGATCACTCTTAATGGTTCACCGCCAGTATGCATTTCTAATGTCGTAATATGGAGCCAATCTGTTGGTACTTGCCAGTTAGCAAAAGGATTTTGTTGCATAGGTAAATTAATTTATAATAACATATTGCATACAATATACTCACATTAAATTAAATTGCAAATATGCTATATCAAGATCAATTAAAAGGATTGCTCAATTGAGGATCCGAAACAAAAGACTCGTCGGTTAATGCGTTTAAAAACGCGATTAAATCAGACTTTTCCTTTGAAGTTAAAACGAGCTTTTTTACAAAAGGGCTTTTATAGATATTTTTCAATACTTGTGTTTGGTTATTAAACTGTTTATCAGCACGCCCGCCAGCATTATAATGCTCTACCACCTCTTCTAATGTGCTAATGCTTCCATCATGCATATAAGGGGCTGTAAGTGCGATATTCCTTAATGTTGGCGCTCTAAATACCCCCATATCATTTGGATCTAAGGTAATTTCACTTAAGCCAATATCCGCTAACGGATAACTCCCTTTACCATCTAAATTATACAAACCCGTATTATGAAAAGGTCGCCTATCTAATAATTGTTTTTCATGAGTTGTAGATTGCGTGAAATTAAAACCACCATGACAATGATGACACTCTAATCTTTCTGAAAAGAATAAATCCATACCTCTAATTTGACTTTCACTAAGTGCATCATCTTGCATTGCATAAGCATAACGATCAAAAGGGGAATTAAATGAAACAAGTCTTCTTACAAAACTTGCTAATGCCTTATTAATCTTATCGAAGTTAATATCGTCATCATCAAAAGCTGCGCTAAACATGGCTTTATAATCTTCAGTATTAAATCGGCTTAATATTTCACTTTCATAACCTGTTACGCCCATTTCAATGGGTTCTTCACCAAATAGTGGTAATAAAATCTGGCGCTCAATGCTATCTAAACTAGGATGTGCCCAAGTAAGGGTTTTATTATAAGCGATATTCACCAAAGCCAGTGAATTACGCCTATGGCTTTGACCTGTAGAACCTATAGAAACAGCCAAGGACTCTGAAAAAGCTTTATCTTGCTGATGACATGTCGCACAGCTTTGCGTTTGATTAGCAGATAAATTTTTATCATAAAATAAAAATCGCCCCAACTTAACTTTAGCCTCTGACATAGGGTTGTTTGTTGGTACTTGCGGCTTAGGATAGCCTTTAGGGATTGGCCATTTATATTCCGTCGTTTTTTTGGCGTTATCACACGCAATTAAACTAAAAATAAAACCTAAGATCACTGCTGACTTGAATAAATGAATCATTTTATAAGCTCTATATCTTGGGTGAAAATAACCTTTTGATTTAAGTTCTGATATAAAACACGACACGCTGATTGGTTTAATTCTCCCATGCATGAGTTTTCAGAGTTGAGTGCTAACTCTGAAGTTAAGTTATTAAATGAAATATATATGGGTTTGCTGGGCTCAAAGTTTTTAATGGCAAAACTCACCCGATTTGGATTTTTACAAGGTACTTTAGGCGCGCGCATAACTGATGCTGAATCACAGCCAGTTGATCCTAAATGAAAAGACCAACTTTCACCTTTTACTGTTTTATTAGCCAAATCTAAACGCAAAAATTTATGCCCTAGCTGCCAAGCCCAAAACATATCTGATTGATTCAATGGGAACTTCGCTGTTAATGGATTTTTATGATTAACCTCAAAAGGCACAGCAAGTTCAAATTCCAATAATGCCTTGTGCTTTAACTGGCTATCGAGTTCAACTTCCCAATTAAATTCACCTCTACAATTTCCGCCAATCAAAGCAATTTCATTATTCACTTCTTTTAAACTGCCATCATAATTAATATTTTGCATTTTTTTATCAAGTAGTATTTTTGATAAATAGAATTGAAATGTACTTAATCGCCAAGCTTCTTCAGCAATTATCAAATCACTGTCACATGTTACTGGCTGACCATTTATAACTGGAATAAAGTTAAGTTTAGTCGGGAGTGTTTTTTGACAAGCAATAGCCAAAAACAGAGCTAAAATAATAAAAGTGATTAAAAAACGTCTCATACATACCTATTATTATATTTTTATGTAAATATTAATGACTAGGGATTATAAGCACAGGAATAAAGTATGTACCAGAAAACTTTACAAACCTCATTAAGTTTTATATTGATAACGATAAGTTCATTAAGCTTCGCCCATATTGAACATGATAAAGCCAGATATGTATCTGAAAATGGCATAGATAAAGGCTATTGCGATAAACCATTTCGTGCATGTAAAACGATTAGCTATGCTGTTCAACAAGCGAGTAAAGGCGATAAAGTACTTGTTGCCAGTGGACATTATAAACTTGAATCTGAATCTGATGTTTTTTATCTACAAAGTCAATTAGTACCAGTAAAAGCCGGCTTTAATCGTATGGATCACTTTCAAATACAAAGCCCAATAAACAATCCAACTTTTATCAGTAATGCGCCAAAGTCGATGCATAATGCATTATATAAGGCGGGGTTCACAGTCGTCAGTGATGGTAAATCAAACTTAAACTCAGCGGCATTAAAAGTAAAATTAAACAAATTAAGTCAATTATCACAAATACAAAATAATCAAGCTTGCCAAAATGGTTCAGCCGCAGGGTTTGAATGTCAAAATGTCGATTTAATATCCCATATTCCCTTAACCAGTATTTCAGGAAGTCCTTTTTCAGGCAGTGATATTTGGGGGCATGTTGATTTAAATAACAATACTGAATACGCCATTATGGGCCATACAAAAGGCGTAACAGTATTTGATTTAAGTGTACCAAGCCAACCTAAACAAGTAGGCACAATAACAGGTATTGCAACTAGCTGGCGTGATATAAAAGTTTATCAATATTTTGATGACACATTAAATGCCTACCAAGCATTTGCATACACTACCGCTGAATCCAGTGATGGTATCGTGATTATTGATTTAAATAACTTACCTAATTCGGTTTCTAAAATTAACCAGTTAAATCAAAAAGAACAGTTTATACATAACGTGTATATTTCAAATGTAGATTATGGTCTTGGCCTTGCGTTGCCAGGTAGTGAAGCAAATGTTATTGCATTAGGTGGTTCCAAGTCAGGTGGTGCATTTAGAAGTTATTCGCTATCAGATCCCACAAACATTCCGATCAGTTTTGAAAATTCACAAGCATCTCGCCTCGATTATACGCACGATGCTGCTTCTGCATTTATAAAAGATGAAAGAGCACAAAGAGACTGTGGTGAAACTTCTGGAAAGTGCACCGTATTAGTTGATTTTAATGAAAATGAAATGCGTGTTTGGAATATATCTAACAGTAACGAAACTAAATTATTATCAAGTATCACTTATAATGAAGTCAGTGATGATAATAAATACGTACATTCAGGCTGGTTTAGTGAGGATAATCGATATGTTTACTTACATGATGAATTTGATGAAACTCGCGGTTCACTTAATACGACTGTACGCATTTTTGACTTACAAAACTTAACTGCGCCAGTGCAAGTGGCAAGTTGGAAAAGCAACAACCCAACAATCGATCATAATGGTTTTGCCCGCGGAAACCGCTACTACATGTCTAACTATGAACGTGGTTTAACAATATTAGATATCAGTGATCCGATAAATCCAGTAGAAATTGGTTTTTTTGATACATTCCCTAGTTCAAATAACAGCAGCTTTAATGGTGCCTGGGGTGTTTATCCATTTTTACCATCGGGGTTAATTTTATTGAGCGATATCAATAGTGGCCTCTATGTACTTAAAGATAATACAAAGCAAATAGCCAACGATAGATTATCTTTCGATAGTGCCGAATTCGAAGTTGATAACAAAGGTACTATAAAAATACCCGTTAACAGAGAAGGTAATACCCAACTTGCTGCAAGCATCGATTTTGAAACCTTAGATGGTAGCGCAAAAGCGGAATCAGATTACACTTATAAGTCTGGTACCTTACATTGGCAAGCAGGTGATAACTCAACCCAATATATCTCCTTAGAGATCAATAAAGAGTTCGCGGGCATCCAAATTAAAAACGATTTCTTTGTTCGTTTATTAAATTCACAAACTCAAAGTGCTATTGGTGAATATGGTTATATAAAAGTTAACCTCAAAGGAGTAGCTGCTGTCGGTAATATTTCTTTAAATCAAAATGAAATAAGGATAGCTGAAAACCAAGGTGAACTCGTGCTTACCTTTAATCGTTTAGGTGGTGATAGGGGCGAAATTACACTTGATCTAGATTTATCAAATAACACTGATTTAAAAGATGATTACGCTATTAGCCATACACAATTAACTTGGGCTGATGGTGAAACAAATTCCAAAGAAATTATAGTAACTTTAGTGGACGATGATTTATCTGAGCAAGATGAAATCATAAATATATCACTGTTAGCGACTGATGAAGATGGCGCAGTACAAACAAACCAGCTAATGATCACTTTATTAGATGATGAAAATAATCAAGCGCCAATCATCAATATCTCAGGAATAGTGAGTGAGCTGCCAGGGCGAGGTACTTATTATGCGTTGCCTGATATCTCAGATCCTGAAGGTGATGAGCTCACTTTTTTATGGGAGCAAGTTTCAGGGCCGAGTATAGAGTTTATCAATCCAACACAAGCTGCTATGAATATAAATGTGGGAGACATATCGGGAGAGTTTACAATAAAGCTAACTGTAACAGATCAAAGAGGTGCTAGTAGTAGCGAAACGGTTACTATGAATATCACATCTGAAACGCAGCCTGAACCATCAAAATCGAACTCTTCTTCAGGTAGTACCTATATCCTAATCTTTTTAATGCTTTGTATTGGTAGCATGCGACAAAGATACCAAAGAAATAGCTCTAACTTTAACTTATAAAAGCGTCTTAAAGTATTTAGGTTATTCATGATCCCCTAATATGAATAACCTAAAACGCCATACTAACGACCACTTTACCCAAACACTTGACCATATATCACCGTGTTTTACCGTTTAGCATAAATTCAATGCTTCTGTGTTTAAATCCTTTATTATTTATCTCAAGAAAACATAAATCGTATTTTTTAAGATAAGGATCTTAATATGACGACATTTACACAAACATCAGAAGGAACATTTGTAGATAAAGAACCTGGAAGGTTTACATCAAAGTTAAAAATGGCAGGTGCTATTGTAGGTTCCGCATTGGTTTTATCTTTAGTATTTAGCGGATTAATGACTTTATTAGTTGTAGGTTCTATTGTGGCAGGTATATCACTGCTATTTCGTAAATAGCTTAAACAGAGTTTAATATAAATTATAAAATAACCACTCCCTGGACTATTTTATAATCCCCTAAAAACAAAAAGCACATACCTTATCCAGTATGTGCTTTTGTTGTTTTATTAAAAGCTAAATTAACGTTTTACCGGTAAACGCTGAGTTGTACTTATATTTGCAACCACACGTCTATTTTGAGCATGGGCTTCAACAGTATTCATTTTATTAATTAAACGTGTTTCACCAAAACCAACTGTTGATATTCTATGTTCATCAATCTGATATTTTGAACTTAAAACTTCACCTACAGCTTTAGCACGCTGTTCCGACAATTTTTGATTGTAAGCTGCATTACCTTGAGCAGAAGTATGACCTTCTAATCTCACACTGCTTTGTTCAAATTCATTTAAAAAGTCTGCAACATCTTTTATATCACTTAAGTATTGCGAATTTACATCTGAATTATCATTACTGAAATTAACTAATAAATGTACTGATACTTGCTTATCTTCATATACTGTACAACCTTTTAAATCTACAGCATATTCAACAGGTGAGTTAGCACAATTATCATTTACATCAAATACGCCATCTTTATCAGAATCAACAGGCTTTTCTGGTGCCGCAACTTGAGTCACTTGAGCTGGTGCTGCTTTTTTAGGGGTGTAGCTATTGTTACTTTGCCCAAAAAAGTAATTTATTCCTAATTTTAATGAAATATCTGTGTGAGTTTCATTTAAACCTTCATACCAATTTACTTCACCAGAAACCGCAAGATTATCAGCTAAGTAATGACGCATACCTAAGCCAAGGTTACCCATATTAACAGCGCGGTATGAATTCATGTGCTTTAAGCCTGCTACACCATAAAGGCCGTTATCACCAATGTGGTATAAAAGTGCACCGCCATAGTATTCTATTTTTTTATGGCTATCTTCATCTTCAATATTAAAACTATGTAACGCATATTCAATTCTTGCAGACCACTCTTGCGTAAATCTATAGCCAAACTCAATACCACCACCTAACGACTCACCTAAATCAATTGTATTAGATGACTCTACTTCATCCCAATCAGCCCAGTAATACTCACCAAAAGCACCAACATAAAAGCCTTCCTTATTTGCTTCTTCAGCAGATAAAGTCGTACTTGTTAAAATTAAAAAACCTAATGCAATGCTACTTGCTAATTTATTAAGTTTCATTGTTATCCCTTTTTAATTACAAAAAAATATACATTATTCAGTTTAAATTAAGTTAATTTGTGATATTTTACCCGGCCTTATTTCTGCGCAACGTCAAATAGCTATAATCTAATAAGCGCCAATACATATAATCAAAGAAATTGAACATTACATATGATTAAAAACCAGCGTCACGCTATTTATTTTGCTCTTGCAGCCGTTTTTTTATGGTCAACTGTTGCAACCGCTTTTAAACTGGCTTTACAACAGCTATCACCTTTACAGTTAGTTTTTTACGCTTCTGTTTTTAGTTGGTTATTTTTATTAGGCTGTTTAACTAAAAACAAGCAACTAGCTGAGATTTTGCCTACCTTTAGACGCAACAAAGCGCTCTACATTAAATTAGGTAGTTTAAATCCATTTTTATATTATTTAATTTTATTCAAAGCGTACGATTTATTACCGGCACAACAGGCTCAGGCACTAAATTACACTTGGGCAATTGCTTTGAGTTTGTTAGCTGTACCTATGCTTGGCCAAAAATTAAGAAAAACAGATATAACAGCATTAAGTTTCGCTTATTTTGGTGTTCTTATTATAAGTACTAAAGGCCAATTAACTGAGCTTAACTTTCAAAGCCCTTTAGGAGTAGGTCTTGCATTACTCAGTACCGTTTTGTGGGCATTGTACTGGATTTATAGTACAAAAAACAAAGACAAACCAATTTTAAGTTTATTTATTTGTTTTAGTATTGGCTTACCCTTGATTGCAGCAGTAGTTACCTGGCAAAACGCTTGGGTGATACCAAATTTAAAAGGTACTTTAGCCGCTTTATATGTTGGATTATTTGAAATGGGGATTACTTTTGTTTTATGGCTAATAGCCATGAAAAAAGCTGAAAATACAGCCAAGGTTAGCAATCTTATATTTATCTCGCCGTTTATATCATTAATTTTAATTAATCAATTGTTAGGAGAAGAAATTCACCCAGCGACTTTAGTGGGGTTATTATTTATCGTTGCCGGTTTAATGGTGCAAAAGTTAGTTAAATAGCTAATTTCATAAAAATTGTAAAATTACACAAAGCCAACTTCTCATAGTTGGCTTTTCAGTATCTTTTCAACTACTGTTCTCGCCAATAAATAACGCGGTCGTTGCCTCTGTAACGACCAAATTGAATAGTAGCTCTAGGATTTAGCTGAGAGCTATCTCCTTTCCAATCAAATTGTAAATAAGCCGGGACACTATACTCAACTTCTACACTTTTTACTACGTTCGACTTCTCTAAAGAAAGCCCAAAACCAGTAGGGTAACCTCCAGATGTTAAAGTGCCATCAACTCCTAAAACAACATGTGAACCATTAGGAGCTAAAGGGTTAAGGTTCGCTTGCAAATAACCAGTACAGCCATCCAATGTATTATATTTAAATTCATTGGTTATATAATCCCAGTATTCAGCTTTCAGAGGGACTAAAATATCCTCAAGCTCAGATCCATAACTATTTTCTAAAATTAAACGACCATATCGCAAATCTATAGTTGAGCCTAATTTCGTACCAGTATAAACACTAGGATTAGGCAAAGTCGGATTTTGGTCTAAATCATCTGCTATAAACTCCACACCATCACTATCAATAATTGTCATAATAATATCAGCCATATTAAAATGCCCATCAGGTGTGGCTGCTTTCGCTAAAGTTGCAGTATCATCTCCGGTCAAAATAGTATGCCCGAGCGCCCATGTAGGTGAAGGTGCTTGTACTGATAACCTGCTGCCAAAGTATTCTGCATTTTTATAATTTGCTCCTTCATTTTCTATATGGAGCGAAACAACACCTTTAGCAAAATCACCTATATAGTTTTGTGTAATATTAGTCCCATTTAAACTTCTTGCAGCAATATCGTAATTTACTTTGAAAGGCTGTTCCATATAATTAAAGCTACTACATTTCACCTTAGTTTTAGAAGTCAATCGTGTGAAATGATCAGGAATAAATCGACCTATATTTATTGCATCTCCATCTACTAATATCGAGTCATCTCCATAATTACTATCTCTAATATCTAAATTTAATAAACCTACTTCATTATATTTAGCTTCCGAAAAGGTTGACGTACCAAAAGAAAAACTAGTCAAACTAACATTTTGATATTGAGCACTTGCTGCTAGTTTAGTATTAATAGTACTAGACGTAGCATATGTAAGGCTTCCCTCTACAATTCCTAAGGTAGGCCCAGTGCGCGTTAACTTAAACTCTATTTGCCCAGGAGAGTAATTTGGAGTGGCATCACCATCAGAGTTAACAGCAGAAACATTTAAAGTAAAATCTTCACCTGCCGTATGTACTATATTAGACAATGCGCTACTACCATTTAACTCTTGAGGTATCTCATTTTTCGCGGTTACAATTAGCTTGTCAGGTCTCACCCAAAAATCATTGTCAGTACTTCCAACCAATGATACTCCACCAACATTATATTTTGCATGCAGTTTTATTTGGCCTGCATCTTTATATAAAGGCGTTGGAATAGTAGCAATACTATCAGTTCCAAAATTAAGCTGAATATTTGTATAATTACTTACTAAAGATGAATCATTTTTCCCTATATTAATATCATTAACTTTAAACTCTAAAGTTGATGCATTTCCAGGTAAAATGCTTTGCTGTGCTAAATCAATATTAACATTTCCAGTAAATAGCCCAGTGCAAACACCATTATCATCTTTTACTGCTTGCAACTTTAGTTTGTCTGTAGGGGTATTAAAATCAATACCTGCTATTTGTGTTGGGATAGTTGATGTATTTGCAGCACCATATAAAAACTTAAACCCAGCATCAGCAAACGCAATATCACAATCTGCACCACTTCCTGAATTGATGCAAACAAGTGGGTTACTCGCTGCGACGGTTTCATTAGCAACAGACAAAGTTAAAGTATCTATGGTTGTTTGACTTAAACTAACTGTAGTTGAACCTGAAAAAGTAGGGGTAGATTGTGTAACACCATCAGCTTTAAAATCTAATGTAGTACTAGAACCATAAAGATTAGTACAGCTTGAATCTTCACACGCTTTAATTGTAATTGTTTCAGCTTCACATGTTAAACCTGCGCCATCATGCTCTATGCGATAATGATCAATCACTGAACCACAATCACGCGTATCAGCCATAATAGCTGCAACATCGGCTTGGGTTAAGTATTTATCAAAAATTCGTATTTCATCAATTGAACCATTAAAGTATCGGCCAGGAAAACCTTGGTCTTGTCCTATTTGCAATGGATCATTATCCAAAGTTAAAGTGCCAGTGGTATTTCTGGTCGCTTTTGAAACACCATCAACATATATATGTTGTTCACCATTTTTATACACAATCGCAAGATGATGCCATTGCCCTGGTGTAATATTTGCGCCCGATGTTGTTAAAGAACGAGAACCGCCGCCCCACCACCAAAAAATTTCTCCGCTTGAATTTACATGAAATTCATAGTTAGAATCTTTTGAAAGAATCGACTTTAAACCAGAGCTAGGAATCGCATCAATATTAATCCATGTTGTGACAGAAAATTCATCAGCAAAGCCCACTAAACTACTTGGAGTCGTAATTTGTAAATAACTATTAATGCCATTAAATTCACCATAACGACAAAAACCAGGCGTGCCAGATATAACAGGTGAAGTATTTTCAGTACTGGCATTATAAGATGTTAAATGTAAGTCATTTCCAGAGGAGTCTTTAACATCGCCAGCAGAACCATTCCAATCTAATTCATCAAATCTATATTCTGCAACTGGTAATGAGCCACAAGAGCGTGTCGAGCCATTCCAATTATTGCCTGCTTCAATATTCGTTTTAATATCGTTTATTTGTGTTGTTGTGAGTACTGAATCAAAAATAATTAATTCATCTAATAAACCTTCCCAATCTTGATTTAAATCAAAGCCCCCTTCAAAGTCATCCTGCTCTTGACCTAGTATAAGGCTGGCTATTTGCAAAGCATCATTATCGTCACCATCAGAATGTGTCACACACCCCTGGTTCACGCCATCAAAATAAAAACAACTTTGCGCAGTATTTGCCTTTCTCGTCCATACTAATTGATGCCAATCTCCATTATTCATATTAACAGTCGAACCTAGCTGTGTACCCGTATCAAAAAATGATGTTGTTATAGATGGCCAAAATTCATTATTATTATCAAAATAGAATACGGCTTCATTAGTACCTTGAGCGCTGGAATCTCGGGCTCCAGATAAAATACTACTATCTTGACTTGAGTTGCTTTTACCCCAAATAACAACGCTAAAGTCACTCAAGCCATTCATTGCCGATGGATTAAGTGTTATATAGTCATTTATTGAGTTTGCACTAAAGTCCGCAGCATTACATAACAAACCATCAACTGGCTGAACATTGGTTGCTGTCGCGTGCAAGTTATTACCAGAGCTATCTAAAATTGCATCAACACCAGAAAAATTAGTTTCATCAAATCTATATTCAGTAAATGTATTACCGCACACACCAGATAATAAATCAGGTGGCGTGATATAATTAACAACCGATTGATTTCCTAAATCTGCTCCTCCACCCGTAGTTAGCGCACCGGTTATTTTAGTTTTACTACCCAGTACTGCATAGTTTGATAAATACACATAACCAAAAACCTTTGCATTTGATGCCGTTGATAAATTACCCTTGATATAAATGAGTAAATCACTCGGTGAACCATTGTTGTTAACTCTACCTGTAATTGTTAAATTTGCATCTAGGCCTACAATTCCTGACTCAATAAAGATTCTTGTTGGGCCTGAAACTGTATAGTTTGTCAGCATATTCACTTGCTGAGATTGAATAAAATAATCACCATTCAAATTTGTTGGCAAAGTAGTCGTTGAGCCATCGTTGATAATACTGGGGATAGATAAACTATCATCACTAGAGATAGCATCTGAGTTAGATTTGTAACATGTAACGGAATCACATTTGGGCTGGTTTCCATTGCCATTTCCGGCGGAAATCGTCAGGTTTTGAGTTATTATCTGACCATTATTGTTATCATTTATTTTAACTTTATTTCTTAAAATAACGTCACTATTATCAAAAGTGGCTACTCCACCAGGAAATACCTCTACACACTTAGGCAGTGCCACTGCTGTAAAAGAAATAAACAGTAAGCAAATATATGAAATGAATAACTTAACTATTTGTTTTTTATACATCAAAAACTCACTAAAAAATTCGTAAAGATAGTTAAAGTAAAGAAATAGTACATTAATCTATTAAATATGGCACTATCATACATAGTTAATGCACTATAACTGCCCACTATAGTTCGGATTAAGTTTATTGTTATTTTACCAAACTTCTGATTAGGAAATGCTAAAATAATTACCTTTCATTGCTTAATCAATGTTTTACTAGAGTCTACTTATATGAAATACAAACTTTCTATGACTCAGTGAGCATTAATAGGACTGAATTCCTATATTTTCATAGTATCTGTCAAAGCCGATGATACAAAAAATATACCAATGTAAAAATTAATTAAGTGTTTTAGCTTCAACACTTATACTCCTTTGAGTTTGCCAAAAATCTTTACGGCAAGCATCGCCCTCTGCACAATTGCTTATTGAACAAGTGGCTTCGCTACTTATTCTAAATACGTTTACAAAACTAGTTGAAACGGAAGAATCCGGTACATCCTCAATTACATCACAAGTGATTTTAGCATTACAGTTTAATAAATAAGGATCAGAATAACTTAATGTTTTTGGTGTTAAATCATTAAAGGTATTACATGCGTCAACTGAGTTTTGATTAGCAACGGCAGGATCTGAGTTAGGATTTAACTCAAATATTTCAACTAAAGCCCAGTCCACGCCACTTTGACCTGCTAAAAACGCACGCGCACCATAATATTCAACCGTATTATTATGAGCAGAGCTAGATAAAATATTAACTAAAGCCAAACCGAGTGCTAACATCAATATTGCAATAAATAGTGCACTCATAAGCATACTGCCCGCTTGTTTTTTAAGACTTTGCATTACGCTCCTATTTTAGTTGCTTTAATAAAATTGATGACTACCAGTAACTAAGCCAATTTCGAACATTTGTTTTTCAAATAAAACATTTTAATTAAAATATGATTTGTTATTAGTTAGGCTAAAGCCCAACCTACAAAATAAATATACAGCTAGAAATAAACTTATAAATTTCATATATATATATCGTGTTTAAATACCTTAGTCATCTCCGAAGTGTTTTTATCGGAGATCTATTACTTACATTTAAGCCTTGTTTATCTTAATTTAAATAAAAGTAAAATCATTTATAAAATATAGATAATACGCTTATTCTTAATTAAATTATGATCAAAATTGTACTAAAATGAATTTTAATAATTTAAAAATACGCTAATAATCATGGTACGTTAGGTAAATGAATTTCATGGTTAAAGGACACGGTTTCAGAATCATTAAACCCCATTTCACTACGAATATTCACAACAGAGTTACGTGTAAGACTTGCAGTATTATAACTAAAAAAAGCAGTCTTAGAGATTGAATTTTGAATCAACCCTCCTAATAATACACCTTTTATCCCACCTATTTCATTACTTGCATTAGGTGTATTTTGATTAGTGCTAAAAGCATATCCTTCGTATCTAAATAATTGCGATGAAACAATGCAAAAACTAACGGGCTGTTCTAATACATAAACCCTTTTAGTAGGTGACTCTATAGCTAAAGAAGGATTAATAGTCCAGTTATCTAAACTTGCTGGGGTACCATCAGATATCGTTCTTAGTTGAACTCTTTTATTATTGCTCGTATCGTATACATCATTGGCATTTAAAGCGTAAACATTTAACCAATCGTTGGGGGCTGCAGTATTTTGTGGATCTACAATTATAATAGGGTTATCTGTGATATTACCAGTATAAATAGTACTCGCCTTAAATGGTACAAACTCTAAGCATTGATTGACACTACAAGCAAGATTATCAACTGAGCAACTTAAACGGACAGAATTAGGTGCAGCATGACGTAGCTCTCTTGTTAACCTCGCCAACATGAAACGAGACTGGGCTACCGCTTCATCTCGTTCTGTTGCTTCTGCATAAATTTGTGCACCTAGTGAGAGATATTGCACTGTTCCTATGCTTACAATGCCTAAAATAATAATCACTAAAATTAATTCAACTAAAGTGAAACCACCCGAGCGACTTGTATTTAAAATCTTAGACGGGACTTTGCTGACATGGATGTCAGTACTAGAGCAATGCAGGAGCGATTGCCGATAAGTCGTGTTTATGAACTCTGCATTAAAAGCTGAAATCGGAGCGCTACTTTGCGCGGATAAATCCGAGCCTACGGGTTTACATTTAATATTAGAGGGCATTAATAATTCCCCTTGTAAGCAGAGAACCCATAAACTTCATTATTGCTTGCTGTGATTTTAACTGTGATTAATTTCGCTATTTTATTCGTATCTGAATTTGTACCATCAAAATCATCATCATATACAACCGTAATTTCAGCTGTAAAATCCTTATAATAATCAGATACATCTTCTTCTAAACTATTTTTAAAATCAGAGTCATTCAAGGTTAAATCATGATAATCATCTACATCATTATAATTGACTCGAGTCTGTAAGCTAGAGCCTGTGCAATTTGGTGCTGTTATCGCATTATCTAAACAATCCGCACCAAAATCATCAGTTTCTGTACAAGTCACTCCATTTTCACCACAGCGAGTCCAAGGCGGGCTACGATCTGAATTTTCATCAAACGATTTACCAAGTATTTCATTCATTAAAGCTTGGCCTAATTCTGTTGCTCTGATCTGCACAACGGGATCTGCACTTTGCCTCGCTTGTGGTGCTAATAAACCAGTCATAATGGTCATTACAATTGCCAATACCACCATGCCTAATATGAGTTCTATTAAAGTGAAGCCTTTTTCTTTTGTAGGCGGGACTTTAGTCGCGTGTTTAAAATTTGCATTAAAAGGTAAAATTTCTTCTATGACTTGCGCGGATAAATCCCCGCCTACGGGTGTTCTTTTTATATCATTATTAACAGCCATAAATGGCCCCCTCACCAGATATGCAAATAGCCACTTCGCCAACTGTTATTTTACATCCGTTCGTATCGCAATTGCCTTCATTAGTACTGGTACAGTGGCCATTAGTGAAAGTGACAGGGTTACCTAAGCATGGTTTGCCTAAATCATCAAATGCAATTTGGCTGAAAGTAGAACCGGCTGCATTATCAGCATCAAAAGTGACATCAGTACGGCTGCTATCTAAAGTCACAGATAAATAATCTGGGTTATCTGCTGCATTGGCAGTATTTGAACAGGTATTGGTATCTGTAATAGGAGAAGGTGGTGCGATTAAATCAGTTGAAATAATAAATTTATGACACTTATTATCATCAGTCATTTGCATGGCACGTAACTGCATAGTTCTTAAAGCCGACATCGCTTGATCGCGTGCAGTATAAGAATCAAATAATGCTGGGCCAAAAAATTTGGGGATCACTGTCACCGACAGGATCCCCAAAATAATTAATGTTATGATCAGCTCGACTAAGGTAAAACCTAGATTACTTTTCAAATCATACCTTCATCAAAAATTAACAAGCATCCACATTTACAATTGTTTTTGCTGGAACTGTAGTACCTGTAGCAGGTTGATAAGCGACATAACATCCATCTTCATCACCATTTGTAGCAACAACATCTGCAGCGCTAGGAGCTGTACTTCCTTTTGCTGAAATTACGTAATAAGGGGATACTTCAGCCCCATCAAAATCTGTTGTGGTATCTAAATCTAATGCAACTAATAAACCATTAGCATTCGCTGTTGGGTAACCAAATGATGTCAAAATATCAACTCCGGTATCTGTTGCGTTCCCATTCCCATTCATATCAATACCTACACCGGTATTTGCAGTAATTGAAGCTACACCTGCAATAACAGCCTTACCATATACAACATTCATAGCACTATTTATTGCCCCATCAACACCTTGAATTGTTGAAGAGTTTGCATCGCCTTGTAAATCTAAAAACTTAGGAGCAGCTGTTACAGCTAAAATACCTAAAATAACAATCACTATTATTAATTCGATTAAAGTAAAGCCTTTATTTTTATTCATTTTAACTCCTAACATTTATCTGTATTAACAATTACTACTGGTGGTGTATCAGCATCTGCTGCTTCTTTATACGAAACATAACATCCATCAGATGTAGTATCAGCTGAATCGCCATCGCTTGCTGCTACAACTGTTGGTGCTGTACTCCCTTTAGCACGAATTACATATTCTAAAGTTGTCGCTACCGTAGAGGTAGAAAAATCATTAACTATATCGATATCTAACATTTCAGCTACGCCATCATCTGAAGCTTCGGGATAACCATATTCTATATTAATTGTATCGCCATTAATTGTTAAGCTTTCACCTGTTGATGATTGCTTATCTGCTATTATCGCTTTACCATAAACTATTGACATTGCACTATTTATAGCTCCATCAACACCTTTAATTGTTGATGCGTTTGCATCTCCTTGCAAATTTAAAAACTTAGGTGCGGCCGTTACTGCCAAAATTCCTAAAATAACAATAACAATAATTAATTCAATTAATGTAAAACCTGTTTGTTTTTTATTCATCAACTTCATAAAGTTCCTCTTTTACTAATTTAACTCTTATGAAAGTTAATAAAAACCCATAAGAAATACTTAAAATTGATTACCAAATGGTAAATGTTTAACTACTTAATACTGCATAAGCTAAATGCTTATCTTACTAAACAAAGATCCATTTTGAATTTGTTTTGAATTTGTTTTGAATTTATCTATTTATATTATTACTTGAATTCAATCATATTTTTCTGCTCATATATTACACTTAACAGCTAAGATACAAGCAATGACAATTCTATTTTACAGATAAAGCCTTTAACACTTATATTCCCGATACAACACTTCGGGAATGACGATGTTTATTATTCTTTATTAGTTATTGCACTTTTTGCTTTATTTTTATCTTTTGCTACGAAGTAGCTTTTAAAAAATCTGCGCAGCAAATATTTTAGTTAAAGACTAAAACTTGACCCGTTTGTGGTAAATAGGTAAAGCCTTGGGTATTTGTTTTTATTGTACCATCAACCGGTATATCATTTATATCTAAAGAGTTAGTTAAGTAATAAATACATTGATCATTACCTGAATTTTCATCTAATCTCACTAAATATCTATTTTCTTGTATATCCGCTTCTAATGAACCTATTGTGTTATTAGGCGCACTTTGCAATATATCATTAAATACTTGCTGACATTTGTCCTTAGTCATTTGAGTTGCGCGAGTGTCGCCTTCGGTACTTCGTGCTGTTGGGTAGCCAATAGTGCCATCAACACCGATTTGCAAGGTATCGTATGTTACTAATGTTTTATTTGCCGCACGTGACTCGCCATTTGGTCGCCCTTCAAGCTCCCATTGTGCTCTAACAAGCCCTACAGCTGCAGCAAAGCCACCAGCAACGCCTTCAATTGAGGCCTCTTCAGCTTGATCTGTTACATCTAAAAAACGCGGTAAAGCAGTTGCAGCTAACAAACCTAAAATAATCACTACAATTATTAATTCAATTAATGTAAAACCACTTTGTTTTTTCATCATATTAATTTTGTTTACCCTTCGTTTATGATTTTTTAAAACATTACTTTTCAAAAATTTAATAAAAATTTAAGTTAGACAATTAACTATAAAAATGACTCAAATATTTAAGGGATGATTGCATTTACAACCTTACCGTTGAATAAGTTATAATCAAAAAGCTTATTTTGACCTCTAAAATACATACACCCTGTTACATTCTTCTTTGTATCAAACATAGCATCTATACGCAATGCTTTTAACACTTGCTGTGACTGCATGTTGAGCAATAGGGCTTTACAATCTACTTGTTTTGTAGCTTGGGTTTTACCATTTTGGCTTAAATTTATAGGTCAACCGACTTCATTTATGATAAAGCTCAACTCACCTTTACTCTTCAAATCTAAAGAATCGATCAGTTGTAATGTAATTATAGCGTTTTTACTTTCTAACCATTTACCATGAATTTCACTGATACTTTGAGAAAACTCAGCAACAGATTGATTATCTGTTACTTTATCGACAGAATCTAAAAAACCAATAATATATCGACTAAAATGACCAAAAAATACAATAACTAATATAAAAAACACACTAACATAAAATAATTTCCATTTATGCGGCTTGTGATCAAAGTTAGTTTTATATTTAGCCATATGAATTAACCTTTTATTGCTGACATTATATCCCGTATTGATAGGTGAATTTACCTAACTCTCTCTGCAACTTAACCTTTATGAATACTAACCTTTTATTGCTGACATCATGTCCCGTATTGAGAGGTGAATTTACCTAACTCTCTCTGCAACTTAACCTTTATGAATACTAACCTTTTATTGCTGACATCATGTCCCGTATTGAGAGGTGAATTTATCTAACTCTCTCTGCAACTTAACCTTTATGAATACTAACCTTTTATTGCTGACATTATATCCCGTATTGAGAGGTGAATTTACCTAACTCTCTCTGCAACTTAACCTTTATGAATACTAACCTTTTATTGCTGACATCATGTCCCGTATTGAGAGGTGAATTTACCTAACTCTCTCTGCAACTTAACCTTTATGAATACTAACCTTTTATTGCTGACATTATATCCCGTATTGAGAGGTGAATTTACCTAACTCTCTCTGCAACTTAACCTTTATGAATACTAACCTTTTATTGCTGACATCATGTCCCGTATTGAGAGGTGAATTTACCTAACTCTCTCTGCAACTTAACCTTTATGAATACTAACCTTTTATTGCTGACATTATATCCCGTATTGAGAGGTGAATTTACCTAACTCTCTCTGCAACTTAACCTTTATGAATACTAACCTTTTATTGCTGACATCATGTCCCGTATTGAGAGGTGAATTTACCTAACTCTCTCTGCAACTTAACCTTTATGAATACTAACCTTTTATTGCTGACATTATATCCCGTATTGAGAGGTGAATTTACCTAACTCTCTCTGCAACTTAACCTTTATGAATACTAACCTTTTATTGCTGACATCATGTCCCGTATTGAGAGGTGAATTTACCTAACTCTCTCTGCAACTTAACCTTTATGAATACTAACCTTTTATTGCTGACATTATATCCCGTATTGAGAGGTGAATTTACCTAACTCTCTCTGCAACTTAACCTTTATGAATACTAACCTTTTATTGCTGACATCATGTCCCGTATTGAGAGGTGAATTTACCTAACTCTCTCTGCAACTTAACCTTTATGAATACTAACCTTTTATTGCTGACATCATGTCCCACATAGGTGTAAATATACCTAGAGCTAATACAAGTACCATGCCTGCTACAATAGAAATTAATATGGGTTCTATTTTTGCTGTTAGGCTTTTTAAATCAAAATCGACTTCACGTTCATAAAACTCTGCTGATTCCTGTAGTAGCTCATCAACTTGACCTGTTTCCTCACCTACCGCAACCATTTGCAATACAAGCTGAGAAAACAAACCACTGTTACGAGATACCCTCAACAAGCTTTCGCCTTTTTCTATGCCACGACGCATATCAATGACTTTATGAGCCATATGCGCATTATCAACGGCTTCTGATACTAAAGTAAGCCCTGTTGTCATAGGTACACCTGAGCGTAATATCATGGCAAAACTTCGGCTATAACGAGATAATAACGAACGTTCAATAATACTACCTACTAAGGGAATTTTTAATTTAATACGATCCCATTTTAATCGCCCGACTTCAGAGGCGATGTAGTTACGTGCAATCACACCCGTTGCTGCCATGCTACCTAATACCGCGCCCCAATAATTCACCATAAAATCTGAAGTAGAAATTAGAATACGCGTCATCAGAGGCAATTCTGCATTGAATTTTTTAAACATATCCGCAAAGGTGGGAATTACAAAAATGTTTAAAATAAACATCGCTGCGATTAAAGCAAAAATTACAAAGATAGGATAACGCATCGCAGATTTTATTTGCTTTCGGGTTTCTTGCTCTCGTTCAAAATAAGTCGCTAATTGCTCAAAGGCATCTTCTAGCTTACCGGTACTCTCACCTACCATCACAATAGACACCATAAGTCGGTTAAATACCTTTTTATGAGATGCCATAGCAGTAGATAAATTTCGACCTTGCTCTAACTGCACAACTAAATCTTTGAGGGTTTCGCTAAAGCGTTTATGGGTTGTGGTTTCGGCTAATCCGATTATTGCTCTAATAATCGGAATACCCGCTTTCATTAACGAGTACATTTGACGAGAAAAAATTATTAAATCTTCTAACCCAACTGGTTTTTCAAATAAATCATTAATATCAAAACTAGCAGAATCGGATGATTTTTTTGTTTCAACAATGCGCATTGGTATGCATTGCTTTTTTAATAAACTATCAGCTGCTGCTGCTTGGTTTGTTGCCTCTAGTGTGCCCTTAATTAATTTACCTTGGCTATCCTTAGCCTGATAAGTGAAAAATGCCATCTAGAGTGTGGCTTCCATAGTTTTCACTTCAATTTCAGGCATATTTTCAGCCACTCTAAATACTTCATCTAGGCTAGTAATACCTTGTGTGGCATAAGCTAGCGCCATCATAGAAAGCGGTTCAAAATCGGGGTTATCTCTGGCGGCTTTGGCAAAAGCTTGAGTATCCGACAATCTAAGTGCATCCATCATGGCTTCATTCATTTCTAATAGCTCAAATACACCGATTCGACCTTTAAACCCTGTATGATTACAGTTAGTACACCCACTACCTGTATGGTAATGATGGTTTTGCTCTTTGCCTTTGCTTAAATATTGGATCCAAGACTGCTCTTGCGCATCTGGTTGGTAGTCTACTTTACAGTTATCACATAAACGGCGTACTAATCGCTGCGCTAAAATCGCTCGAAGTGAGCTGGCCACTAAGTATGAAGGTGCGCCCATATCAATTAAACGCATTGCACTGGTGATAGCATCATTGGTATGCAGTGTAGATAATACTAAGTGACCTGTTAATGCACCACGTAAACCAATTTCAACTGTTTCTTGGTCACGCATTTCCCCCACCATGATGATGTCGGGATCTTGTCTTAATGTGGTTCGTAAAACACGCGCAAAATCGAGCCCTATTTTGCTATTCACTTGTACTTGGTTAATTCGACCAATACGATATTCAACTGGGTCTTCAACCGTAATAATTTTATTATTAGGCTGATTTAATTCACTTAATGCGCCATATAAAGTTGTTGTTTTACCAGAACCTGTTGGCCCAGTAACTAATATCATACCGTGCGGGCGTTTTAATGTTTCGCGTACACGCTTTAGCATACGATCAGGCATACCCGTTTGGTCTAACGTTAATAAACCCGCTGATTGGTCCAATAAACGCATTACAACCGACTCACCATGCTGCACTGGCATAGTTGAAACACGAATATCTAAGCTATGCTTTTTAACTTTTATATTAAAACGACCATCTTGCGGTAATCGTTTTTCAGAGATATCTAATCCTGCCATTAGTTTTAATCTTAAAACTAATGCAGAAGCAATCGCAACCTGATTTAAAACACTCTCATGCAATATGCCATCTATACGTTGGCGAATACGCAATAACCCATCATCAGGTTCAATATGTATATCTGATGCACGCATTTGTGCTCCATCTTCAAAAATAGATTGCAATAACTTAACTACGGTTGCGTCTGAGGTATCATCATCAAGTGCATTTAAATCAAACTCTTCTTCGTCTTTATTTTCTTCTTGAAGTTGACTTGCAAAATTTTCTATATCTTGTGTTCTACGATATAAATTATCAAAAGCCGCCATCATTTGGCTTTCTTGAACAACCGCTAATGCAATTTCTTTAGGTGCCAACATAGGCGCTAGCTGATCTAAACTACTCAAATCTGCTGGATCACTCATACCAAGTAATACACTGTCACCTTGGTCTTCTATGACTAATGCTTTAAAACGACGTGCAAATACTTCAGGTAATAAATTAGCAATTTTTGAAGGTATTTGTCTTTGAGATATATCTAAAAATGGCACATTAAGTTGTTGTGCTAAAAAGCGTAATAGCTGCGGCTCACTAATGACACCTTGATCAATTAAGGTGGCACCCAATTTACGGCCTGAAGCTTTTTGCTCTTTTAATGCGCTTAATAAATCTTGTTCTTCAATGATCCCTTCATGAACTAATAGATCACCAAGTCGCATTTTTAGTTTAGGTCTGATCATCTTAATAGCTCTTATTTGTTAAATCATTTTTAGGGATACAAAACAACATTATAACAATCCAATTTTTGCAAGTCTTTGTTTTGCGTGGTTATGTGCATTAGGAGATAAACCACCTAACTCAATCGCTGTTAAATAAAAACGCTTAGCGTTATGGTAATTACCTAAAGCATCATTTGATGTTGCCAATGCTAACCACCACTTTGCCTCACCAGGCTCCAACTGCGTTAATTTACCAAAGCAATTTTGTGCCACTTTATGCTCACCTAATTGCTGTGAAGCTGTTCCTTTTAAAATCCAAAAATCAATATTGGCGTTCACTTCATATCGCTTCGATAAAACAGGTGCTACCGATTGGTAACTCCCTTTCTCTACTAATATTTTAGCTAACAAAATACGCCAGCGCATTACATCAGGATTTAAACTTAAACCATGCCTTAATATAGATTCCGCTTCTTGTGATTGCTCTCTGCCATAATAAGCTGCAGCAAGTAAACTACGCGCTTCAATATGTAATGGTATTAAAATTAAGGTTTTATCTAAAGCTGCAATCGCATCCTCAATTAAGCCAAATTGAAACGCTTCTTTACCTTGGGTAAACCAGTTTTCAGCACGTTCTCTTGTTGAAATTTTTCTGATTTTAGCTACTGATTTTGGCTTATCTTTAATAATAGTCGGTGGTGGTATTACTTCTTTTGCAAGCGCTATTGTCTGCTGTTCTGGTTCTTTAATTGACTCTTTAACTTGTTCTGAAGAAGCTAAAGGTTTTAGTGTTTGTTCAGTTTCTTTTTTAGCAATATCAGCTTCAAGTATTTTGATGCGTTCTTGAGCTACCTTTAAAGCCGATGTTTTCACTTTTTTTAAGTCTGCATCATCAGATTCAACACTCTTTTTTTGTTTATCAACTGCTTGACTTATTTTTTGCGGTTCAACTTTTTGAATCTGTGCAGCTATAACAGGCTCATCTTGCTGTTTGCTCGGAATAAACCAGTATGCACCAATGGCTATGCTTACAGCCATTGCTACTAGACCTATACGTTGAAATAACTGAGTATTATTTCTAACATTTTCTACTTTTACTGTTGGATCTAAGTAGAGCGCATCATTTGACTCTCTATGCTCAATGTCTTTGAGCATTTTATTTATTACGCTCATAAAACTTGTCTCCAAATCCAAATACCAGCAACAAATGCCGACACCAAAGCCGTACTACCAATCCACCAATAGTTATTATTATTCTCAGCACAATCTTCAGTATCTTTTATGGCTGCTTGTATATGTTTTGCCG
This sequence comes from Pseudoalteromonas sp. '520P1 No. 423', assembly GCF_001269985.1. Taxonomy (NCBI): domain Bacteria; kingdom Pseudomonadati; phylum Pseudomonadota; class Gammaproteobacteria; order Alteromonadales; family Pseudoalteromonadaceae; genus Pseudoalteromonas; species Pseudoalteromonas sp. '520P1 No. 423'. Next base: position 4,054,394 of record NZ_BBZB01000001.1, read on the forward strand.
TTAACTCTTGAGCACCTTCGCCAAAAGCTTGCAGTAATACCTTATGGCATAATAAGTTAACTAATCTAGGTATTCCTCTACTGGCTTTTGCGATTTGCAATCCTAAGTTATTTGAAAAAAGCTTGGGTGAGTTATTGTTATCTGCTAAGTCTTTAGCCGCTACCATGAGCCTATGTTGAATGTAGTGAACAACTTCAGAGTCATTCATAGGACGCAGATTATATGAAAAACTAATTCTTTGACGTAATTGTCTTACCCTTTCATTTGCTAACTTTTCATCAAGCTCAGGCTGACCAAATAACACAACTTGTAGCAGCTTTTTACTTTCGGTTTCTAAGTTAGTAAATAGCCGTAAGGCTTCTAATGTATCCCAACTTAAACATTGTGCTTCATCAATGATTAACACAACCGTTTGGCCATTTTTATGAAGCTCTAACAATTTATGCTGTATTTTTTGTATCAATGCCTGCTGATCTAATTGCTCATCTAACGCTAAACCTAGTTCACTTGCAAAAGCCCAGCGTAACTCTTCAGGGTTCAAATATGAATTGGGTAAATAGGCTGTAACCATATTCACCATATTTTTAGGTAAACTATTAAGCAACTTACGGCACAATAAAGTTTTTCCGGTGCCAACTTCGCCCGTTACTTTAATAAAGCCTTCGCCCATATTTAATGCAGTAAACAATACCTGCATTGCTTCATTATGAGGCTCTAACGCACAAAAAAACTCAGTATTAGGCGTTAAAGAAAATGGCATTTCTTTAAGGTTAAAAAAACTTAAATACATTTAGTTAGCATACCAACTTTTTAATAATTGCATTGAACGCTTTTGCTGTTTTTGCCAAGAGTCAGCCATTACGACCGTAGGTTTAATTAAGATCACTAACTCTTTTTTCTCTTGGCGTTTTCGAATACTTTTGAATAAATTGCCCAATACAGGCAAATCGCCTAATAAAGGTGTTTTAGATTCTTCATCTGTTGTCACTGTTTGCATTAAGCCACCAATCACTACTATTTCACCAGAGCCCGCTCTGATAATAGTATCGGCCTCACGAATATTACTTTGTGCTAATGGTAATATGAATTCTTCGTTATTGAGTGTGATCACTTTCTTTTGCTCAGCAGTTTCTGTTACCGAAGGATGTACATGTAAAATAACCGAACCGTTGACATCTATTTGAGGTGTGACATCAAGCGCAATACCCGTGAAAAATGGTGTTAACTCAATTTCAGGCGTTGTGGTAGTTGAATTACCTGTCACTGTAGTACTTGATACTTCAGTTACAAAATATTCATCTTGACCCACTTTAATCACCGCTTTTTGATTGTTAATTGCCGTGACTCTTGGGTTAGATAGCATTTGCACGTCGCCCTGAGTTTCAAGTAAGTTAATCACACCAGAAAAATCGGTATTTTTAAAAGAAATACTAGTTGAACCGCCAAGTTCAGCAGCAATTGAATTTGTAGCAGCACCAACAGCAGATGTGCCAAAAGTAATATCTGTACTGCCAATATGCCCTATTACTTGTTCCCAGTTAACTCCTTGCTGGTAATCATCTTTAAGTGTCACTTCGATTACTTTTGCTTCTAATATGACTTGTCGTTGCAGGCTTTCTTCGCTTTTATTTAAAAAATCTTTCATTGCTGCTATTTCACTTGGCAACGCATGAACCGTAACCATACTCGCTTGAGGACTCACTATCACGTAGCGGCCTTTATCTTTTCCAACTAAAGATTCTAATGCTGTTTTTAATTCACCCCAAAAATCTGTATTAGAAGAGCTTTGAATATTAGCGCCGTTTAACTGAGAACCACCACCTGACCCGCCAGAACCATTGCCACTTGAGCTATTTTGATTGTTTACGCTATTATTTAAATTACCTGAGCTAGATGAACTACCTGCACCTTGATCAAACTGACTAACACCACCAGCGACCACACTTACACTTGAACTACCCGAGCGCTTCATCATTAAGTAGTTTACAGGAATTGATTCTGTTCGCATTTTTGCAGGTAAAACTTGCACTACTTTACCTTCACGAAAAACATCTATTTCATACATGCGAATGATGACTTTAATTACTTCATCTAGGCTCACATCTTTTAAATTTAGACTTATTTTTCCGCTTACTTCAGGGTGAACAGCAACACTATAAGGGGTATCGTCGACAAGACCGACAAAAAAATCACGGATTTCAACTTCATTTGCCGCAACTTCAAAACGTTTAATTTCCAATTCTTTTGGAATTAATAAATTTGAGCTTACAGAAGTTAATAACTCTTGTGCTAATGCATCAGGAACAATATCTTCATCAACGTTTTTTGCATCACCTTCTTTAGGTGTTAACTCACCTGTAATATGAGGTTGTATTGCGCTTTTATTATCTGTTATTTCACAACCGGCAATGAAACTGATGGCTAGCGATAAAATACTAAGTTGATATATTTTTTTAACGTTTAATTTCATAAGAGTAAAGTTCTAATATACGTTGTTCTGATCCTCGAGATAAGTAAACTTTTTTTGCCGTTATTTTGGCTATATTAAATTCGCCTACTGCCTCGCCCGCTTTATAAAGTTTTCCAGAAATAATCGCTTTATATCGACCATTTTTAAAAATTAAAGATTGAAGTCTTAATTCAGAATTTTTATTAGTTTCTGATTCACCACTTGTTGAACCTGTTGTATTTCCACTTAATTTAGGGCGAGTAGGATCAATTAATTGCAAAGAATTAACTGTGCTCGCATTTACATTAATAGTACTGAATAAGGTCATCACTATTAAAAATACTAAATTAAAGTGCAATAAATTTCTCATCTGCACTCACTGTTGCTATTACCAATTTAAGTTCCGCTTTAGGATACTCCATAACCTGATATTGGAACTGACTAATAAAAAGCTTTTCTTTTATTTTTCCTAGGCTTTTTACATAATTTAATAAGCTAAAATAATCACCTACTATTGTAAGAGACATACCATGCTCATAAAAAGCAACTTCCTTATTTTGATTTGTTTGGCTATTATTTTTAGCATTGCCTTCTTTAGCTGCTTGCCCTATCACTATTGGCTTAACAGCCTCTAAACCAAAAGATTTTAACTGCAAAGATTGATTAACCTTAAGTAGCTGTTTTAGCACCTGAGCCATTTTATATGGCGGTATGAATCCCTGGCTAAATTGAGATAAATCTTGATCTATATTTTTAAGCTCTAATTTTGCTTGTTCTAACTCTTTACGCAACTGCAAAGTATAGTCTTGTGTTAAAGCATGGTTAAACATATCAATTTTAGTTTTAGCTTGCGCTAATGATTGATGATTTTGCTTAATGTGTTTTTTACTTTTAGCTATTTCATCATGTAAAGGTGTAATAATAAACCACACTATTAAATACAATATTAAAAATAGCCCTATGCCAAGCAGCATATACTTTTCGCGAATTTGTAATTGTGATACTTTTTCACAATACATTTCCCATTGTTGCTTCATGAGTTATCACCTTTTTTAGCGGTAGCGACACGAAACTCAATTTTTGACTGCTCGTCTACATGGGTAAATTCTAAAACAGAAAATGATTTCCCTGAAAAGAAATCAGATTGTTTAAGCCCATCAAACCAATATGGTAATTTTGAAGGTGACTGAGTTAAACCTTTAAGCTCAATTTCATGATTCATAAATTCAAACTGAGTTAACCATACATCTGAATGATGAAACTGCGCTAAATCAGACATAACATCCGCATAGCTAATTTTATCTTCATTATTTTTTTCTGAAATATACTTAAGCATCATTTCTTTATGTTGATACTCTTTCTTAAGTTTATTTAATTGCTGAGATAAAAAAGTTTTGTCTTGTTTAACTGCAAGCGCAGCCTGTAACTCGTTAACTTGCGCAGTTTGTTGCGTAAGCTTGCGTTTTAATTGAGTTAATTCCTGAGTTAAGTCTTTATTAACATATATTAATATACTCATATATCCGATACAAAGTACGAGTACGATAGCCCAAGATAATGCGATGTTATTTAAGCTTAATGGGTCTTTAACTGGTCTTAATTCAGATAAATAGAGATTAATGCGTTGCTTCATTTTCGCCTCCTATCATCTCAATTGCAGCACTAATTGCAAAGTGTAATGACTCATCTTGCCCAGCACAACAGGCTAAATGTCTTTGCAATGTTGTAACCTTAACCGGAAAGTGTACTTTTAACTGCTCTACTATTTGATCCAAGTGGTCACTTGGTAAATATAGTTGCAGTGATTTTAATGGTGGTTGCTTTAACTGAGATTCAAAAAAATCAATGGAACGTTGCAGCTCTAAACTAAAAGAGTCCAATAACCCCATAGATAAATCTTCTATAGACATTGTTGGCAAGCGAGAAAAACCTCTTAAACGTCGCGAAAATAGTAAGCAACCATCTCTTACTATTTGAATACTAGGTTCCAGTCCAGCGTCTTGATACACAATTAAATGTGCTGAAGTATCTACCGCTAATAAATTTGTTAATACAAGCTCTTCACAGGTGATTAGCTCCAATTCTGCTTTGCTTTTGTGAACTGCTTTGATGATAGGCATTAATAATGTTTTATTGGCAGCAAAAACAGATATTTTTTCTTGTCCTGCTTGTTTAATAGGGTTTTCTATAAAATCTGCAATAATGCTTTCAGCCGGAATTGTCACTAAATCTTTAACAGTCCAAGGCAGTGATTGTTTTATTTCTTCAATAGATAGGCTCGGTTTATCCATTTGCACTATTTGATATAAGTGAGAGGGTAAAACAATCGCTACTTGGGCACATTCTACATCAAGTTCGTCAATACAGTGCGTAATTGATTCTGACAATTGCGAGTCATTAGTATACGAAACTGTTTTATGAGCTACCATTAACCACTGCTCTTGTTTAAACGCTAAGTTAACAGCTATGACTTTATCTAGCTGAACTACAAGACCAATATAATTAGTGTAACCTTTACCTTTATTTAAAAAAGGCAAACGTGAAAGAAGGTTTTTTATCATATATTTTTTATTATCACTCAAATAACATGACTCAGTTTAGATACCCAATAACGTAAATTATCAATTATTACTAAAAGATAGCAAGTAGTTTAAATATGGAGAATTTTCAAAATAAATTTCATACTAACAGAAACTGTTATAGAACACATTTATGAAGAGGATATTTACGAGATAAAATTCAAATTAATATTAAATAATTACAAGTAATCGCATTGAAAATGTAACAGTTACATTTTAAGTATCTTTATTTAATATAAAACTTTTAATTTTAGGCTTTAGAAAACTCACTTAACTCCTGTAAAGGTTCACTAAAATAATGTCCTTGCGCACCAACGACGCCTAAGATTTTTAATACATCTAACTCCAATTTTTGCTCAATACCAACGGCAAAAACAGGCAATAAACTCTTTTTTGCAAACCCTATTATTTCCTTAACTTTTTTCTGTTTATTGATATCAAAGTTTATATTGTGCACTAAATTATAACTCAACTTAAATGACTTAATGTTATATTTAACAAATAGCTCCGGAGTTATTTTTTTATCTAAAATAGCACCCTCGACTTTATCTAAAATAATCGAAATATCATGCTGTGTTAATAAATATAAAGCTTCCTGCAATTGTATTTCTTTGTTGATTAAGTCTGTTTCAGAAAGTTCTAAAATAATATTTTTACGGCGCTGTGAACGCAGTAAAACATCAGAAAACCACTGAAAAAAACTCATATCTAACCAGCTTGATTGATATAAATTTATGCTGACATGTTGATAACTGGCCTCAGAATTAATCACATTCATCGCTTGCGTTACAATCGCTTTATCTAGTAACAACATTTGCTTTTTTGAATTTACGTTTGGTAGCAGCTGCGATGCATTCAGTAAACCTAAGGTTTCGTGTCTAATTCTGATTAATGCTTCATGCTGTAAAATATCGCCATTAAAAATTGAAAAAACAGGCTGAAACAATAATATATAGCGTTTTTTTGCAATATAGTCTGAGATATCAGTAGATATTAAGGCAAGTAACTGAGTTTGAGTATGATTATATGAATAACGATAATAAGATAACCACTCGCTAGTTTTGCTGATCATCAGTGCTGACTGTGCCAGTTGATAAACCATCAATTGATTGGCTCCCGCATTAAAATCGCATACACCCATTTTTAAGTTTTTGATTAAATCGTGCGGTTTATTTTTACCTGCTAATGAGATGCACTGTAATATCACTTCATGTAATCTTTGTATAAATAGCGCCTCGCTATGAGAAGGTGCTTTATTTAAGGTTAATGTAAAACTGACTGTATTGAGTTTTTTAATGGAGACATTATTCACCTTTGAAAACTGTTTAAGTAATTGTGTTTTAAGTATTGAAAAAAAAGCATGTGTGATTTCTATTTGAGATACCTCAATAATAGAAAATATTTTTTTATTTTTTGAGTCAAGACTCTGAATATTAGCTTGCTGTGCACCTAATAAAGAAACTGTTAATTTAGACTCGGATACGGGACCTTGTATTTTTTTTTCAAACACTTTCAGAGGATGTTTTTTTTGTTTTACAGTTTTAGAAAGAAATTTAAAAAATAACAAATCATAAAACTTTATAATAAATTCAAATAACTTTGCCATGAGATACTTTCAATGATTGATGCAATAACATAAGTGTTGTTCAACAATCAGGGGAATTCAAGCCAGGCAATAATAAGTTTTAAATTTTAATCACAAAAAAAACCTGCATAAAGCAGGCTTTTAATTAAGCTCATTTAAATAGCTAAAAATATGATTTTAGAAATGCACTTGCACACCCATAAATGGGCCTTTAACGTCTAGATCTGTTGAAATATCATCAACATCATCAAGTTCGATCACTAATGAACGGTAACCAAATTTAACTGCAACATCTACAGCCATATTATCAATCACTTCCCAAGCAACACCTACTTGAAAGTCTTGAATTTCACTATCGTCAATTGCTAATAAACTACCTTCAAAAAATACACTAAAGTCAGTCATAGGGATACCCACTTCAGCAGCAGCATAACCTAATGGCACGTAAGCAGAAAAACTTTCCTCTTCAGTTATGGTGGCTACACCATCAGTACCTGAAACTGAAATACTACCGTCTATATCTTTAATATTAAAACCTAAATCAATTGAAAGTAAGTCATTATCAAAAATTTCATAATATAAAACATAATCATTATGTGATAAATCTGAAACAGTACCAGCTTCTGAATTTACTTGGAAAACGGTATCACCAAACTTAAACCCTTCAGTTAAAGTTGTAGAACCTACAACTTCAAGTTCATTATGTTTAATTTTAATATTTGGCACTAAAGGGATTGGATGCTCAAGCGCAACATAAAAACTGGTTAGTGTGTCATCCTCAAAATCAAAAGTTTCAAGATTATTTCCTTGAGCAAAACTACCTGTTGTTTGAGACTGCCAGCCTTCAATACCTGCATAAACACCTAAAATAGTATCAGCTTGTACAAGAGGTGCTGTTAAACCAGTTGCAACTAAAGCTGCTAACAAGTGCTTTTTCATAATTTATCCCTGTGATAAAAGTTCTGAAAGTTCAATTAAAGCGGCATTAGCTCTGGAAATATAATTCGCCATCACTAAAGAGTGATTAGCTCCAATTCCAAAACCACTACCATTAAGAATCATAGGACTCCAAACTGTATCCTGAGTCGCTTCTAACTCTCTGATTATTTGTTGTAAACTGATTTTAGCATTCTTTTTCTCTAATACATCAGAAAAATCAAATTCAGCCGCTTTTAAAAAATGCAGCAATGCCCATGATGCACCTCGCGCTTCATAAAATACATCATCAATCTGCCACCAAGATGTTTTTATTTGGCTTTGTTTTGGGCTATATGTTGCTTGCTGTGCTGCACTATCACCTGCTAAATCCGTATTAATACGATCTTGACCGACACTGGCGCTTAATCTTTGGCTTAAACTTCCTAATCTCTTTTCTGACTCTTTTAACCATTCCCTTAAATTATCCGCACGCGCATAAAACTGGCTTGAATTAACAGTTTCATCTGCAATGCCATCACGATATTGAATTAAAAAATCTATACCTTTTTTATATTCAGATTCAGCACTTGGCCATGCCCAAGCCGTAGAGCTAATATTAAATTGTGGCTGCGCTTTTTTAAGTGCTGCATGCTCTGTTGATTGAGACTGGGAACGACTAAAGTCTTTACGCATAGATAACGCTAAGTCTCGTGTCATTTCCAATGCACCGTATTCCCAAGCCGGTATATTATCCATCACCACCGAAGGTGGCATCATATCATTTGATAAATAACCACCAGGTTTATCTAATAATGTATTAGCGACTTCAATTAAGGTTGAAGTCGTGACATAACCTACAACTAATTTTTGATTTTTTTCATTTGCTTGCTGCTGCGCATGCTGTTTGACATTAAAAACAGCGGGCTCAAAGCTCCAATACACAGCAATAAAATAATTAATTAATAATACACCTAATAGCCCAGCCGCTATTTTGCCTTTATGCTCTAACATATAACTTCCTTAATGATGGCTATGGTTTTGTTTTTCTTCACCGATCTTTACAACATCGGCAAGAATAGAAATAGGTTCACCTTTTGTAAAGTGAAGTGTTAATTTGATTTTCTTTCCGGGTTTTGGAAGGTGAACGGGCTTGAATAACATCAAATGTAGTCCACCTGGACGAAATTGCACTTGGCTATAAGGTTTTATATCAAGTGTATTTAACTGGCTCATTTTCATCATGCCATCAATAAATTCATGTTGATGAATTTCAACCCTTTGTATACCTGCAACTTCAGCAGAGACAAGTGTGCGCGTATCTTTAGTATCATTATCTAAATTAAAATAAGCGACGCTGTTGCTAGCGCCAGGTATAAATGCACGAACTTGCGCATCGATTATATTTGTATGCGCCTTAGCGATACTGATATTTAAAATAAAAAAAGCAAAAATAAATACTAAACACTTCATAAATGTACCCAATTTATCTAATGAATATTTATTTTACCTCATCATATGCTTTGGCGCACTTATCTCATTGTATTAATTTGTATTAATGAGTTTTTCGTTAATAACGTGCTGAAGCAGGCTGTTTTTCTCCAATAAGTAGCCAAATTACTAAGCCGATTAATAAAAATGGCCATAAAACAGCAACGCCACTAAAAAGTAACGCACCCGCAACAACTAACAAACTCGCTCCAATAATACCTGCAATACCTACAGCTAAAAATACACATACCGCGATCACGGCACAAATTGCAAAAACAACAAAAAGCACTGTTGCGATAGGTTCAAACCATAAATCATCTAATTGAAAGTTAAATGGCCAGTGGATATGAAAATGCTCAAAGTGGAAAAACCCACACATGTATAAAAAACATATCAAGCCAATAATTATCAGTGTTTTCATAAAAGCTCCTAACCCCATCTCATTTCGATTTGGGGCTATCAAATTGAAAAAGGCTAATAACGCTCTGGTAAAACCATCGCACCAACAAAGTATCCAATTAAAACTGCAACAGGAAACATGAAAAATAAAAGTAATGTCGCTAAACGTACACCCCAAACAGGAAAGTCATTACTTTTAGCTAACCCAGCACATACACCAGATATTTTTTTATTTAACTTATCTTTATAAAATGAACTTGTATTTCGATATTTACGCATAACTTCCCCCTATATTTATAAACTAAACTGCAACTTTCTTTTTCAGTTCAGCTAACTGAGCTTCTATTTCATCATTTTTTTCAAGCTCTTCAAATTGTTGCTGTAAACTGCATGCTTTTCCTAAATCATAAGATTCAACTTTTGCTTCAATCTCATCAACTTTTCGCTCTACAGATTCAAAACGCTCAAACGCTTTATTTATTTGTTCGCTATGAAGCTGTGTTTTAACTCTTAATAGCGAAGTAACGGTTTCTTCCCTTTTCATAATGCTTGCTTGCTTTGCTTTTGCTTGATCTAACTTGGCTTGTAAATTATCCACATCTTCTTTTAATTTATTTAAAGCATCATCAACCTTTGCCAATTCAAGCGTTAAACTCTCGACTGCTTTAGCTCCTTTACTTTTTTCGATTAAAGCTGATTTTGCTAAATCATCTCGTTGTTTTTCCAGTGCGAGTTCAGCTTTTTCCTGCCAGAAGTCAATTGATTGATTAACTGAACTCAACTCTCTATTAAGCGTTTTTTTATCTCCTAAAAATCCTGCCTGCGTACTTCTAACTTCGACTAATGTTTCTTCCATTTCTTGTATCATTAGGCGCACTAGCTTTTCAGGGTCTTCAGCTTTATCTAATGCTGATAAAACATTTGATTGAATAATATCTGTTAAACGAGTAAATACTCCCATAACCTTTCTCCTTGTTGATTAATATTTATTTTTAAATTTATATATTTAACTATTACAAGTGCTGTGCCAACTAAGTTATAAAAAATAAAACACTATAAAAACAACAAGATAAAACAAATACTTAAAAATATTTAGTAATTAACAATGCTAAAGTATTCTAGCCAGTATAAATTTTGGTTAATTTAACCACTACAAATAGTCTAATTGACCAACTGATTTGAAGGAGAATTTATAGTCATTTTTAGGTTAGAGGTTCGAGGTTCGAGGTTCGAGGTTCGAGGTTCGAGGTTCGAGGTTCGAGGTTCGAGGTTCGAGGTTCGAGGTTCGAAAATATTATTCAAGATGTTTGTTTTTCGAGGAGTAATATGAATTTTTGAAGATTAATTTTGCTGGATAAAAAAACAGAATGAATATTTATGATTTTTGCAAAGTATATAAGTATTAAGATCTCATACATGTAATCACTTAAATAAAGTCGACATTGTTTAAGGCAACGATTTCAGACTATTACAGTTGTGAGTAATAAGGCAGCTTTTGAAATAAGTTAACACCTATATAGGTTGCAGCCATGCTTAATACTGGAATTAAGAATAATGTTAAAAGCGGAAATAAATCGAACATTGGAGCCACCTAATTTTATGTTATCTATAAAGAAGAAACCGTAAAATAACGTAATTATTTTTAAATTATTTCATAAAGTGATGAATGGTTAATATAAATGATGAATGGAAAAACACTAAAACATTGATAAATCTAACCTGAGTGACTTAGGTTAAACTTATCTCCTGTCAAAACACAATTGCATTAAATTTGGCGCTCTTTTACTTAACTGAATCCCCATAAACGTTACTAATAAACTTGCTACAGGTGTAAGTAATATGCTGAACAATAATGATGATTGAATCATAGCAACATCCCTACTTAGTTAATTGTTTGATAATGATAGACTTTTTTTTCGTATGAGATTGGGCTTTTAAATCTCTGATAATCACGCGATTTGGTCGAATTTCATTATTAAATTCATTCAAATATTTACTAATGCTTCTATAAGTCTCTTTTTCTATTTGAAGTTTTGCTTCATTAACTTGAGATAAAACAATATGATCCATCATAGTTTTAAAATTTACTTGTTCTGCGCTAACTGATGCTGATACACCTAAAATAGTAAAAATACCTACTGCAACTTTTTGAGTAAACTGTGACATTTTATTCTCCTTGAAATTAAATAATGTCGATTTTGTTTTAAAGTTACATTAGGTATTACAAGGTATGTGCCAACTATAAAGGAAAGATGCAAGCAGTTGATTGTAAAGGGATTTTAAAATAAAAGACTTATAAAGTGGTGAATTTAACGAAATAATTGGTGAGTTTGACGATAAAATTATAAATTTATCTTTAATGTGATTCCGATTTCGGGAATCTAAATCCCGAAATCAAGACACTATTTCTTACATTTTATAATATCTAAAGTGCAGTTATTCCGGCACAAATGATAATGCTTTTTCCATTGTATTAATATCAGCTTGTTTACCATGACCATTTTCAGATAAATGACGGCGGTATGAACGTGCACCAGGTAACCCTTGAAACATGCCCAACATATGACGCGCCACATGCCAAAAATTCGCGCCTTTAGTCATTTCATCTTCAATGTAGTCATACATATTACGTACAACCTGATGACGTGTAATCGGGTTAACAGTTTCATCACCATAAATAAGCTGATCAACTTGCGCCAATATAAACGGGTTTGCATATGCTTCACGCCCCATCATCACACCATCAAGTTTATCTAAATGCGCAATAGACTCACTCAAAGTTTTAACTCCGCCATTAATACTAATATCTAAATGAGGATAATCTTTTTTAAGCTGATAAACGCGTTCGTAATCAAGTGGTGGTACTTCTCTATTTTCTTTAGGACTCAAACCACTTAACCATGCTTTTCGTGCATGAATAATATAGTCATCACAACCCACTTTATGTGTGGTATCTATAAAGTCACATAAAAACTCATAGGAATCCTGCTCGTCTATTCCAATACGTGTTTTTAAAGTAACAGGAATATCCACTTGTGCTTTCATTGCTGAAACACAATCAGCAACCAAAGTCGGTTCAGCCATTAAACATGCGCCAAAACGTCCATTTTGCACACGATCAGATGGACAACCTACATTTAAGTTTATTTCATTATAACCGCGTTCTTGTGCTAACTTTGCACACTTAGCTAAAGCTTCAGGATCTGAGCCCCCTAACTGCAAAGCAACAGGTTGTTCATGATGATTAAAATGTAAATAATCCCCTCGGCCAAATAAAATAGCACCAGTCGTGACCATTTCTGTATATAAAACAGTATTTTTAGTTAACTGGCGATGAAAAGTACGGCAATGACGGTCAGTCCAATCGAGCATAGGTGCAATTGAAAATCTACGGTTAACAGGTTTGTTGTTCATATTCTATCTAGGCCTTATATTTACTGGGCTTAGCTGGCTAAGGCCTAGCAACCGCTCAACTTCAAAATTGTTAATTTAACCATCACACGGGACCACAAATATGAACCATAAAACTGTTCTTAATTGCATTAGGTGACGGATAAAAATAATGGCGTATTTTATCATAGAAGTTGTAAAGCCTGCCAATAAGAAAGTTTACTTATTTATAATTCATAAAGGCCACTTTAATTTAGCGGCCTCGAATGTTTTATTTATCTGAATAACCCCAAGGGCTGCCGGTGGTGTAATTGGTTTAGTTAAGTCAAAATCAACACGAAATAACTTTCCTTGCCTAACTAATCTATAGGTAAATCTTTTTGGGTAAATATGCATTTCCCAAATGTTATGAGTAGATTGTGGAATTTTACGTCGGATAAAATCTTCTTTTTAATATTGATCCGCAGGGAAAAACTGCGCCAGCGCAAAACCCGCATCAACCGTGTGACCTCCATACATAGTGACATCATCATATGAGCCATCTTTTAGTCTATCATCGTGCTTTAATGAAATACCCGAACCTGTTTTGGTTAAAATCCAAGTTCTTGAAGCATCGTTACCCACGTGGAATGGGATCTGTAATTCTCGAACTGAACACTTTCTTACATGCATCACCAATTTTTTATTTGCAAAAGAATCACTGTTTGCGCTATCTGCAACTAGCTTGCCTTCATAGGCTTTACCGCAATGGGCTTTTAAATTATTAAAGTAAGCATCTTGGCTGGCGATTGAAACGAAAGGAACCTCTAAAATGATCGGTGTTTCTTTGGCTGTTGCGCTCGTAGCTGCGGCTAAAGCTAGCGTAGTTGAAATCATTTTTATTATATTTTTTATTGGCTGAGTTCTAAGCTTAATTAAAGTGAACGACATATTGGCATATCATTACAGGCACTTACTAATAACTTAAGTTAGTATGCTATTAAGATGCGGCTACTTGTATTCTCAGTTGATATAGTTAATACAAGATTTGAACTTACCTTGTTAATAATTATTACGAAGTGGATTATTTTTTATAAAATGGGTTATATATATTGAATAACTTATAAAGGGAATGTATTGGATAAATACTTATGACAACCAAAACAAGTAAATTAATACTAACAACGGTTAATTTGTAATATGGCACAAAAGAATCAAGGTCAAGAAAACCTCTTAAATACAGTTGAATAAGCTGTATCAAACACATAATACTCGATGTCATAAAACAAAAATGGGCGACGAAATAAAACGGACATTTCTTAATTCTATGCACATAAAATAAAGCAATAACAAATAAAAGCTCCATCATAAACATAGATAAATAAAACAGCTTTCTAAGTTTCATTTTTTCCACTTCAAATGAGAACGTAAAATCTCTGACTTCAGAAGTCATAAAATGAAAAATGAAAACTGTGAGCGCACTTAGAAAACTAGAAAGTAAAATATGATTACTTTCATCTTTATTTTTTTCGCCAAATATTAAAGGAATTATTTCACGCATAAATAAGAGCAAAATCATTGTAAACGAAAGCGCTTCAAATTTAATGATCAAGACCCCTAAAGTCTTAAGTGCGATATCAATACCTATCATTGAAGAGCGCCTTTATTTAGGGGGCTCAATACCATCACCTCCTCCTGAACCTAGAGTTTTAGGAGGTTCAATACCGTCACCTCCTCCTGAACCATTCGGTTCAAGTATCACACTATCAAGTGCTAACTTCCTGAGCCCATCCATGCTAAAACTTACAACATCTGACTCTAAGGTGGCTTTAGTTTGAGTATTTCCCCCCTCTTTAGAAGAGCTCATGTCTTGCGAGTTGAGTGAATTTATTGCCTGATAATCATTTACTTTTGTTCCTGTAACATTCATAACTTACTCCTTGACTTTTATTTAAAATACAAAGGTTTTCTGTAATAACTTATGCCACTTGTTATAAATAATAGACAGCTATGGTAATTCTATATTGGGAAAACATTGTTATTTATTTTTTTCAAATTAATAAATAAGTTGTATTTTATAAGTGCTATTGTATGGCCTTGAGATCAAAGGTTAATGAACTCAAAATTGCGAGTTATAAAAGCAAAAATTAAGCAAATACATTTAAATTGTTAAACTTAAAGTGAAAATAAGAGCTCTTACGTATTATGGTACATATATTAAGCAGATTTTCACGCTACATTGGTATAGAATAAAATCATTAATAAATACCAATATAGCGATAATCTGGTTGGTATAAGGATATAAATGCATGAAAATAGACTGTCAAATAGAACAAAGCGCACTAATCCAAAAAGCGAAAGATGTATGTGAAAGCAAAGGTACGCGATTTACAACAATACGTGAAAAAGTTTTTGGATTGTTAGCCGAAACAGATAGCGGTGTTGGTGCTTATGATTTACTAGAGCAATTAAAAGTCACTGAGCCAAACGCCAAACCAGCTACAATATACCGTGCTTTGGATTTTTTATCTGAAATGGGCTTTATTCATAAAATAGAAAGCACAAACTCATTTATGTTATGCCACCATTTTGACCATACACACCCTGTGCAGTTACTCATTTGCGATAATTGTGGTAATGTTAATGAGTTACACTCAACAATTATATCGCATGAGCTTAATAATCAAGCGCAAGAGCTTGGTTTTACAGTATCTAGACAAACAATTGAAGCACATGGTCTTTGTCAAAAGTGTAATTAAAAGTAAACTTTAATGATTTAAGCTTAATTTAAATTAAAATGACTTAATAAAATAGTTTGCAATTTAAGACTAAAAGCACTTGAATTAGTAATTAGGAAAGGCATTAAGCCTTCGTTTGAAATAACAATTGGATTTGTATAATGAATGTAGAATTCATCAACCCTTTTTTATCATCTCTTATGAACGTATTAAGCACCATGGCTCAAACACAATTAAAGCCAGGTAAACCTATGATGAAAAAATCGGAAGTCGCAAAAGGCGATGTATCAGGTTTAATTGGCATGGTGGGCCCACAAACCAAAGGTTCTTTATCTATCTCTTTTGATGAAGAACTATCATTAACCATAATGGAACGTATGTTAGGCGAGCGACCTGATGACATTAATGAAGAAGTCACCGATATGGTTGGTGAAATTACTAATATGGTTGCAGGCGGTGCTAAAAACCTTTTAGGTGAAAAAGGCTATGAGTTTGATATGGCGACACCCGTAGTTGTATCAGGTAAAGGCCATACTATCACTCATAAATGTGATGGTCCTAAAGTATTAATGCCATTTTCCTGTGATGCAGGCGCTGCTCATATTGAAGTCTGTTTCGATAAACTATAACTGAACTTATAGTAATGAGCTGGTTTCAAAAAACAATTACATTAAAGCCACGTTCTCGTGGCTTTCATTTAATCACTAATGAAATAGAGCACGCATTGCCTCAACTGAGTAAATACCATATTGGCTTAGCCCATATTTTTATTCAGCACACCTCCGCAAGTCTCACCATTAATGAAAATGCCGATCCAACCGTTAGAATAGATATGGAAAGTCATTTCAATCACTTTATTCCTGAACAACAAAGCTACTACTTACATGATTATGAAGGTGATGACGACATGCCTGCACATATTAAAGCTAGCACGTTAGGGAATAGCCTATCTATTCCTATTTCAAATGGTCAATTGAGCTTAGGTACTTGGCAAGGAATTTATTTAGGTGAGCATA